>JAADHY010000644.1 GCA_013151585.1 Planctomycetota bacterium | reverse complement strand
CAGGACCGAGGCATCCCGCTCCAACCGCTCTGCCCGAATCAATTCCGTCAGAGCCAAGAACTGAGCCTCCACTGATTTTTCCAAATAGTCCGTTGCCTCGCGCGCCAACTGCTGCAGCCACCAGCCGAGCGCCATGATGATCAGACACAAACTGCCCAACACGACTAGCGTGGGGCCAATGAACCGATTCAAAAACGCCTCAGCCGGCTCGAGAATCCGCCAATTCAGCACGTGCAACATCACCTCCGTCAGGAGGAAAACTCCGCCGAACAAGGCGAGCCGTGAAGCGGGTCTCGCGGAGTTCTTGACCAGCACAGCCCCCAACCGATCGATGAACTGCGGAGGCGTAATTGTCCCGTACAGATCGGCCAGCCAGTAAGATCGGTCATGGTATCGTTTCAATGCGGAGGCCAACCGCCGAGCCGCCGCCGCCACCACTTCGGCCGGCGACATTTGTGGTCCAAGCCGGGGCACATAAACGCGAACGACCGGCAGCCAACAGACGGGCGGCGACGAAAACAATCGCGTGATGCGTGCCAATCGGGCTGTCAAGTCGGCTGGCAGCAAGGTTTTGACGTGTTGGGCCGTTAACGCTCCCAACCGCCGCCACAAGTCTTCGAAAAGCACTTCGCGCTCCGTTTGCAGCGCCGGCTCGACGGCCACGACCGACCGCAGCCCTTGCACCGTCGGAAGCGAGCGCAGCAAGCGTGTCCGGGCCAGTGAAACCTGTTCGCGTTGGTCGGGCGAGGCGCTGATGAGCAGGGTCCGCCACTGCTGATCCAATTCGGCCAGCAACGACTGAAGCCGAGCCAAAGGTCCCGCGGGACGGCGTCGGGCTCGTTGCCTTTCCTCGCGAGTCGGGAAGAGAATGACATCCCGGTTGATGATCGGTCCGTACATTCGGGCGATGCGGTCGAGCCCTCGAAGCAGGAAGCCGACCGCTCGCAACATCCGGACGGCGGGGCGAAGGATTCGAACGTAACGGGCCAGCCGCGGCAGACGCAACAGCCGTGCGGCTCGGCCCACACGGACGGTGTCCGCACCGTACGCCCCCAGCAGCAAACCAAACGGAATGGACGGGATGAAGTCAATCGCAAAGTGACGCCAAAACCAACGCCAGCGATGCGGTACCAGCCACAGCTTAACAAAAAACTCCCAAAGAAAGACTGCGCAAATCACCGCGTCGGCTTCGTGGAGCCATTGGAGCTGTCGCGGGGTGAGTTCCACCGTGGCTTCCACGGCCAGGAGGATTAACACCAAGCCGATCAGCGCTAAAACGAGCCGCTCGATCCAGGCCGTCGCCCGCGAGCCGAAACGTTGCTCCATTCGAGCTTGCAATGCCCGTTCTTGGTACTCCTTTTCCAATTGCCGCCACTTTTGGCGCAGCCGACTGCCACGCTCGCTCCGATTCGGCTCAACGTGACGCCGATGCCATTGCAAATGCTCGGCCATCAGACGGAGCTGCTCGCTGGCCGCGTCCGGTGGCAAGTGATCGACGGTCCGGAAAACGATATCGCTGCGATCGACCAACAATGTGACCCACCGGTCGCGCCGTCGCTGGTCGTCCGTCTGATCCCCCGAATTGCCCAAGAAGTCCAAAAGTCGCTGGCGGAGTCGTCCGACGAGTTCGGCGAGCGGAGTCGAGTCGAGCGGATCATCGGGAAACGTGGAAACGACCTCCAGTTGCAAAACGACCGTCTCCATCAAGGCGTCGAAGCAACTCGCGGTCTCGCTGGCATTAGCTTCAGCCGTCTGACACCATTGATGGATCTCTTCTTCGAGCAGGGCGCGGGCGGCCCGGGTAGCTTCGGCGGCCGCCGTCCGCAGATCGAGATGGCCAGCTAGGTCCGCCCAAGCCAACAGTTCCGCCAGTAACGCGCGACGGCTCGGCCCGATGCTTTCCGCTCGTTCGAGTTCAGCCGCCCGCGCCGCCACCTCAACGGTCTTGGCCTCCAGCTCGCACAGCCGCTGGGCCATCGCCACGCTGGAATCCGCCCCCGCTCCCCGCAGGCGACGGAACTCCGTTTCCAGCCGGTGGAGCGCTTCGCAAATGGTGCGATGCGGCGCCGCGGCACTGCCCGCAACACGCGGCACATCTGTGCTGTCGTTGTGCGCTTCATTGTGCTGCGCGGGGGACGGACTAACCACACCTCGTTCTTGCCGCTTTTGATTCGCGTCATGATTTGGCCTCGCCAAGTCCTCGCCTCCTCCAGGGCCAAACGACACCGCCGTTCCCGACTGGTTGGGCAGCGTTCGTGGCGTGCGTCTCGCAGCGGTCCGTTTGCTTATGCAGTCTGTAGTCCCGGGCGACGCGCAGATTCAAACCACAGGCAAACAAGGCTGAACATCGCACTCTAGCGAACAGCCGCGCGGGGACGGCCGTTTTCGTGGCCCAAACGGGCCGTCTACATCATTTCAGACTTAATATCGCAGTTGGCACCTTATGTCGTCTCCATTGTACCGTCTGTCGGTGCGGTTCAAGACTACTAACTCGCCAAAGCAGTCAGCCACCGACTGACTTCATCGCACTTAGCAACGTCGTCCATATGGTTCACTCGCACTCGCCGCCGTCACATCGCTGCATGACAGAAAACAAGCACTGCGCAAGTGCTGCGAGATCTCCGTAGATCAGCTAGCCCAGCGGCTTTGATGGCGAGACGTGAATTTATGCTCTCTGCGAATGTGCGAAGGATGGTCGGAATCTCGCCGACAGGTGGTGAGGAGATCGTTGCAAGCGGCTTCGCAAAGGGATAAAATAGGGAAATGAGGAAACGGAGGCTTTTGTGGTGGTCGCCCCGCGAAAGATTGGCCGTTTCCGCGTCGTAGCTCAAGAATGTGTCGGATATTCCGCCCCGATGTGTGTCGTGAGCCAATCTGGCGCGAAGCCGGGCCGATGTGTGGTCATGGAATAACACAGATCAAGGATTAGACCGCCAACAGCCAGCAGCACGTGAGCCCCAAATCCTACGGACGGTTCCCCGTCTGAAGGCAAACGTGTGCACAAAGCCAGAGCGAATGCCAAGAGCCCGGGGCAGCCGACAGATCAGCGGTGCCGTGTTCTTTGCCCGAGTTTTCCGTACAGTTATACTCTTCTCTGTTGTGGTTTCGGCTGCGTAAGGGAGCGATCAAGTGGGACACACCGCCTGGAAGATCCTTTTGGTTTGCAGTATTTGCGCCGCGTTCGGAACTGTTGGTTTCGGACAAAATAGACAGCGGGCAGCAGCGCAAATTGGGGCCCGTTTCGGTGTCCTTTTGAAGGAAGGAGTGCTTCGAGGTACCATCGAGACGAAGTTGGAAGCGGGAGGGACTATCCCACTCGCAGGCATACGGGTGGATTTGCTGCGCGAAGGGCAGGTACTCCAATCGACGAGGACGGCCGCTGACGGGCGATTCGAAATGCACGCAGTTGGGCCGGGCATTTACAGTCTGATTGCGTACGGCGAACGCGGGTTGTGCGCGTTTGGTGTCCGCGTTTTTCCAGAGAACGTGACTTCTAGGGCGATTGATGAGATCGCTACTTTGGCGATTCCTGGGGAAGATCACCCCGCCGTGTTTCGGATTATTCAGCAGGAGCTGTCTCGGCACGCGCACATTTCGCAACTCAGCCAAACAGATAAACTGTTGAAAGAGGCTTTGACTAGCCGTCGTGTCGGACGAATCGACCGTCGAGCGAGTTCAGAGAATGGCATTGAAAGCCCGGCGGAACCTGTACGACATCATCCTGTCTACGTGGACGATCAAGGATGCTTGCGCGGCCGTGTGCGGCCACTCTGGAGTCTCCGTGCTGCGACGATGCGGCCGATCGTTTCGCTGAAGGCGTTTCTGGTACGAGCCGGAAAGATTAGCAGCGAAACACGTGTGGCCGAAGACGGCACGTTTGAATTTGCACGCGTGAAACCGGGTCTGTACGGATTTGTGGTCGCAGGGCAAGACGGTTTTGGGGCCGTCCAGATTGAAATCAGAAGAGCGAGAAGTTCGGCTCGGGCAGGCCAGCGGAGTGGCTTCCGGCCAGCCGCTTATTACCGCATCTCACAGGCGACATTCGATTTCCATCTCGATGTAGCTCTCATTCCAAGGGCCGACTTCGAAGTCTTCGCAGGCACCTTGCCGCCGGAGGTGACCGGTGGACTTGTGGCTCCCCTGCCTGGAACACTCGCCCCACTTGCGCCTTTTGGAAGTGCGGCGGGAGCTGTAGGCGGCGGGGCCGGAGCTCTAGGAACGATGGGGGTCGTGGGCGGGGTG
>JAADHY010000025.1 GCA_013151585.1 Planctomycetota bacterium | reverse complement strand
TTTGGCGAAGGCAATCCACGGCCGGTGTTCGCGGCGACGCGGGTTGAGCTGGTGGAACCACCTCGCCGGATGGGCGAGGGCCAGCGACATCTGGCCCTGAAAGTTAATCATTATGGAACCGTTCTGCGAGCCATCGCTTTCGGGCGTGGTGAATGGGCTGATCAGATCGCTCAGGTTGACGGACCATTCGCCATCAGCTTCGCACCGAACATCAATCGGTTTCGCGGACAAGAAACCGTCGAACTGCGATTGATCGACTGGCGTGCTCCGGGGCAAGCCTTTGAACACGAACCGGCTGGAACGACGGCGGAAGTGGTGCGGGTCGATGCGCCGCAGCGTCCCGGATCTCCCGCCGCGCCACTCGAGCCCCCAGCGACAATCCAGAACGCCACGCCGCCCATCGAGCCCCCAGACGGCTGAGTGCGTTTCGATCACCGACCAGCGGTGGATTCAGGCCAGACGTGTCCGGGGCGGCTCGTGCGGTTGGGAGTTTCCCTAAAAGCGGAGGCGACAAATGTGAACGACGATGCGACGCTTGCGGAAATCGCGCGCCGTCAGCAGCGGCTGCGCCAGCAGTTGGAAGATCGTGGCATTCGCGATGCTCGCGTGCTGGACGCCATCCAACGAACTCGACGAGACCTTTTCGTTCCGGAAGAACTGCGTTATCGGGCTTATGACGACGAAGCCCTGCCCATCGGGCTGGGGCAAACCATCAGCCAGCCCTACATCGTCGCGCTGATGACGGAAAGCTTGGAATTAACGGGCGAGGAAACGGTGCTCGAGGTCGGCACGGGCAGCGGCTATCAGGCGGCCATACTGGCTCAACTGTGTCGCCGTGTGGTGACCGTCGAACGGATCGAAGCGTTGTCGCAACGAGCGCAGCAGGTGCTGGCCGAGCTGGGCCTTACGAATGTCGAGTTCCATCTGGGCGACGGTTCCTTGGGGGTTCCGGAGAAGGCTCCGTATGACGGCATCCTGGTAACCGCGGCCGCGCCGGACGTACCCGCTCCCCTTTTTCGGCAGCTCAAAGAAGGGGGACGTCTGGTGATCCCCGTCGGCGATGAGGACTTGCAAACGCTGACGCTAATCCGCAAGACCGACGGCATTCCTGTTTCCAAGGTCCTTTGCCCCTGCCGGTTTGTCAAGCTGATCGGCGATGCCGCGTGGCCCGATCTCGGCTGATGGTTCGGCGTCTGGAGCTCACCGGAGTCGGCCGTGAGAGGCTATGTTCCTCCGGAAGAGCCGGCCGAACGGCGCAACGGTCACGTCGCCATCCGGACGCTGCGTTCCAGCAGCAAGGTCGCGACGCCGATCGGAATCAGTACGGGTCCTTCGCCGAGCACCCACAGGCCGGGAAGCCCGGCTGTCAAATCGATCGCGATGAGAGCCAAACCGCCCAGCAAATGAGCCAAGCCCCAAAGGCGGACGAGCGGTGAATAGCGTCGCACGTCCGCGGCGATGACCAATGTCCCGACACCGTTCAGACCGTAAAGGAGAGAAGCGGACCTCGCCAAATACTCGACAATCGGACCATGGGGCAGGGGAGCGTCAAGCAAGCCTTTGTGCAATTGATCCATCCACGCCGAGGGCATGGCGGCGGCAGGAAAAGCCAGAAGCATCAGTGAGCCGCAAACCCGTAACAACCCGATCAAAATCTTCTCGTTGCGCGCCATGGCTGTCCTTAAGCAAGTCGAGTTTCCGCCGATCGGTTCTCCCCGTCTCGCCTGAAGTGCGGCGTTAATTGTCCCGTATGAGACGCCGCAACACCATGGAAGACGGGCCTCGACGACTGATCGACCCAATGTTGGCTCGGACTTCGACCGAACGGATGCCGCTGGCTTGCAGGCTTTTTGTCCGGTCGGCAACATAAGCTTGACCGACTGCAGCGCATCGGAGACGCGGGCTCATCGCGTTCCGACTGATGCTGCGTTTCGAGTTCGGGCTGCGCCGGAAAGCGTTGGTTTGGAACACAGGCCGCCCATCGAAGAACCATCGAATTGAGGAGAACTCTGACATGCGTCAACACACCCGACGGACGATGCTGCTTTGGGGCGTTTTTGTCATCGGTTTGGCTCCTTGGGTTTGGGGAGCTCAGCCACGAGCGGTTCGCGGTCCGCGCCGCGCGATGTCCCAGCGAGCTCGGTTTCAGCCGACTCGAGCCGAGGTCTTCAAAAAGGTGGGGGACACGGAGCTGAAAATGCATATCTTCCTGCCGGCAGGTCACCAACCGACTGATCGCCGGGCGGCCGTTGTTTTCTTTTTCGGTGGTGGTTGGATGGGGGGCAATCCGCGGCAGTTTTTCCCCCAGTGCTACTACTTGGCGAAACGGGGCATGATTGCGATGGCGGCTGAATACCGTGTGTATTCGCGGCACAAGGCTCGGATCATCGATTGTATTGAGGATGCCAAGTCGGCGATCCGCTGGGTGCGAAAGCATGCGGATCGTCTTGGGGTCGATCCAAAGCGGATCGCGGCAGGGGGAGGCTCAGCCGGCGGACATCTAGCTGCAGCCGTCGGAACTTTAGACGAGTTCGATAATCCGAAGGAAGACCTTTCCGTCAGTTCGCGTCCGAATGCGTTGGTCTTGTTCAATCCGGCGCTTGATTTAACGGCGGAGGGATTCCGCCTGGATCCGAAAAGCATCCGTTATCAACGGATGGCCAAGCGAATGGGGGCCGAAGCTGAGCGAATTTCGCCGTTGTTCCACGTCCGAAAAGGAACGCCTCCCTGCATCATCTTCCACGGGAAGGCGGACACGACCGTGCCGTACGAACAGGCCGAGCGGTTTGCCAGGAGGATGAAAGAGGTGGGGAATCGGTGCGAGCTGATCGGATACGACGGCGAGCCCCACGGTTTTTTCAACTTCGGACGTAGTGGCAACAAACCGTTTCTGAGCACCATGGAGCACGCTGACCGGTTCCTCGTCTCGCTCGGCTATCTGCAAGGCCCTCCCACGCTGGAGAAAATCTTCGGCCCGCCGCGGCCTGCCACGAAGAAAAGGTAACCGTTCACGGGGTGGAAGATACCGTGCCGATCGACCACGGAGGTCACGTGGCCGTGACAGATGCTTCCCTGTTCGGCCCAAACCGCCGTCGGGCTCGATCCGCCACAAGCGATTAGGGGGTGTCCCGAGTGCCCCGTTCACCGCACAGGGGGCAGTCCAGCCTTCCCTTTCCTCCACACGTCGTGCACTCGATGGAATAGAAGCGCTGTTGGATGATGGGTTGGCCGGTCTGTGGGTTCCGGGCCACAACGACCGGACGTCTAATCTTGCTTCGGCCCCGGCGGCAGTTGGGGCAATCGACTTCGCCCGTGCCGCCGCATTTGGGACAAGGGCTCGCTGGCGGTCGAGCCTGATCGTCTTTCGGAAGATTTGCATTGCCTCGGATTACGGTAGCAGCCAAGCCGCGCACATAGACACGAAGGACGACCGTCGCCTGTTGGAGGAACAGACGAACGTCTCGAACGTCCTCACGCGGCAGCTCGCTGGTAATCGGACCGACAGAATTGACGTGCTGCCGCACGAATTCGGCGACAGCCGAGGCCGAGATGCCCGCGGAAAGCCCACACGGTGACAGAACAGACTGAAAGCGGCTGGTCGAAAGCCCGACAAGACGACCCGCCACATCGCACACAGGGCCACCGCCGTCCGTGAGCTCCACCGCAGTACGAAGCAGGAATAGGTCCACCGGCGAGAGGCGAGAGCCGGATCGCCCGACCGACGAGACGACAACGCCTCGAATCAATTCCGGCTCGTGCGACGGGGAGTCGCCGAACCAGCCTGACGTCCCCAGTAACACGATGGGGTGTCCAGCCGGTGGGACGGTAGCAAGCGGCAAGGGAACTCTGCGCAAGGCCGAGCATTGCAGCAAGGCCAGATCCGCTCGAGGAGAGACCGCGACCAGCGTGCATGGCCATTCCGTGGTACCTGTCGAGTCGGACGGATCGATGATTCGAATGGCGTCAGGACGGCCAATCCGGGGGAGCTGCACCATCCGTCGTGTGGTTACAAGATGGTGCGGAGCGATGACAACGCCTAGTCCCGTTTCCGCGAGCACAAATTGCTCATGAGCGAGTGGCCGGGCAAACGTGACGGGCCGAGTCGGGTCGAGCCGGACGGGTACCGGACTGTAGGTTGCCCCTTGCGAAAACGCGTCCGGCGGCAGTGGATTTCCGAAGGATCGATACAAAGCTCGGAGCTGGATTGCGATGTCCGGTGGAACGGTCGCGCGTGTCTGCTTGTCAGACAAGCCGGCCGACGTTTCGGCGTACATCATAGGCGTTCGGCTCCGCCTCGCGAGCCCGTCTCCAATAACGCAGGGCTTGATCATACCGGCGAGACTTGGCTTCAAGGATGCCGAGGTTGTTCAGAGCGGCCACGTTCGAAGGCCATCGGGAGAGAACGTTACGAAAATGCTCTTTCGCGTGACGGAGATTGCGTTCTCTGATCCTTCGGGACTCGCGTTTGTCGGCCTTGGAAATGGCTGCGGAATAGAGCAATCCGAGCAGGAAGTCGGGACGCACCCCTTCCGGGTTGGTTCGGCTCGCATTTCGAAGCCTCACTTGCGCCTGACCGACTCTGGACTGGGCCACCAGTTTGAAAGCTTCCGCCAGTATATCCTCCTCCGCAGTAAGGGCCCGTTGCATTTCCTCCCACGGGACCCACTGGTCTGCGAATCTGACAAGCCGGTCGGTGTGATGTCGTTCCAGCTCGCGATAGGCACGTTTCAGTCTTGCTTGTTGCAAATCAGTGAGCGAGTGAATCGAAGCGAAAACGCCCAAGAGCCGCATTGCCTGATCGGGCAGAGCCGAATTTCCCACTTGCGCGACCAAAGCATCGACGACCTCATTGCTGACGGGTGTCGTCTCCACGACAGCCGCCTCTGCGGGCACTTGAGGTTCCTCTTGGCGGGGTGTGCCGCTGCCTTCCCGTGGCACTGACGGACGCCGACTGCTGTTGGCCGTGGCCATGGCCGACTCGCTCGCCGAGTCGGTTCCATCGTCGGCCGGGACGGCCGGGTTTGGTCTCCCGTGATTTGTGCTTCCAGCTTCACCAAGAGAACCATCAGACGGCGCGCTTTCGTGTTGACCGGCACGATCCAGCGTTGAGGCACTGGAAGAGCGGCGGTCCCGGGGGGGATCTGCACCGGCGATGCTTGGGTCGGCACCGGCTTCGTTCGGCGAGGATGTGTTTTCGGAAGCGTCAGGGCTGAGCGCAACGGCAGGAGCTTTTTGGCGAACGTCGCGGAGGGTGACAAGCACCAAGTAGACCACCATAGCGGTAACCGCCGCACCTACAACCCAGCCAAACGCCAGTCGAACCCAGAGATTGGTTCGAGCGAGACGCTCCGAGTCCGAGGGAGGCGTGGCCGCCTGCGCGCTGCGACCACCTTTTTCCGCGCGGTGTGACGGCCGC
>JAADHY010000131.1:2160-6438 GCA_013151585.1 Planctomycetota bacterium | reverse complement strand
ATCAAGGTGTTTCAGAACGAGTTACCACTGGCTCTCAGGACCTGCCAGACGATTGTCACGACTCCGATCGTCAGGCAATAGTAGGCGAACCAGTGAAGCTTGCCCCGAGAGACGGCGCGGATCAGCAGACGCAAGGCAGCTAGGCCGACCAGGAAAGCCGTGAGCATGCCGAGCGCGACTGGCACTGGTTGCAACGACCCGAGACCGGCCTGCCAGGCTTCGGCCGCGGTCAGAACGGCTGCGCCGCCGATGGCGGGAATCGCAATGAGGAACGAGAAAGTGGTGGCGGCGTCCCGTTTCAGGCCCGCAAAAAGACCAGCGGCAATCGTGCTGCCCGAGCGGGAAATGCCGGGAACCAGGGCCAGCGATTGAAACGCTCCGACGGCCAAGGCCGGGGCCGGACCGGTCTGGTCCAGAGACCGACGCTCCGTCTGGAGCTTCTGTGCGACGATCAGCAGCAAGGCGGTGATCAACAGGCCGATCCCCGCAACCAGCGGAGTCGAAAAAGCCGCTTTGAACTGATCTTCGAAGAGTAGACCGACGATGGCCGCCGGAATCGTAGCGATCACGATGGCCCCGCACAAACGCGGCTGTTGGATCAAGCCGACCACTTCGCGGCGATACACCGTTAAGATCGATCCCAACGTGCCCACGTGCAGAGCTACGTTCAGAATCAAGTTGTGCGACTCGTCGACCTGAAGGTGCAGTCCTTTCTGCAGCAGATCGCCGAAGATGACCAGATGGCCGGACGAGCTGATTGGCAGGAACTCGGCAATCCCTTGGATGATGCCCAATACAACCGCTTCGATGATGCTGTGCGTCAACCTCCTACCTCCTCTCGTTCCCAGGCTCCGCCTGGGGACGCCCTGTCGCGGGGCTTCGGCCTCGCGCGCCGTCACCTGCCCGCCCGCGCCTCATGTTGCCGACTGTCGGAGGCGGGCCCCCGGTCCGTGCGTGACGAGGCGGAGTCTCGTCACAAAAGAATTCTGGGCCTACACCCTGCGGCATGCCAACGCTCGTCAAATGCGATCCAGCATGTCGAGCCAACGGGCCATTTGCCGGACGGTTTCGTCGCCGGGATACTGTCGGCCTTGATCCTTCAACCGAATCACACTGCAAGGGAACTTCATCCGGCGCACCATTTTGACAGCCTGTTCGACGAACGGCCACGCTTCGTCTTGGTCACCGCAGGCGAGCAGGAATTGCAGGCGGTATTCAGGGCGGTTTTCCGGAACGGTTCCCGAAAGGGCAGAGCTGGCCAGCAACAGCCCGCGCACCAACTCGCGGTGCCGAAAGGCCAGTTGAGTCGCCAGACGTCCGCCGTCGGCGTAACCGTGGACGACGATCCGTTGGGCATCGACCGAATAATGCTCGCGAAATGCGTCGACGATCGTGCGAGCGATCTCGACATCTTCGGGCGTCCAATTGCGACCGCGCGCCGGACGAATGCCGAGCAAAAGCCAGCCGTGCGTCTGACAGGTCGGCTTCCAGAGGCGAACGATTTGCTTCTGCATGTCCGTGGCGGCTGGGCCAATCCAGATCAGCAGACCATACCGGGCTTGCGGGGTGTAATCTTCCGGCACGTAAGCCCAGTACTCGCGTTTTGTTTTTGGCTCCGTTCGAAGAAGCTGGCCCGTGTCGGCCGCCTTTTGGTCGGCAGCCGTCGCATCGGCCGGAACCGCTGGCAAGGGGGCCGCTGGCAATCGATCGGGAATGTTGTCCGGAATCGTCGCCAACGTGACTTCCGCCTCTTCGGTGTCAGCGGCTGCGGCTTCTGCTGGCCGCCTGAAGCGAATCTTCACTGTTTGCCCGGGACGTGCTCGGCTGACCGCGTCCAACAACGCTGCTGCGTCCGGCGTCGGGCGGCCCTCCCAATGCGTAATGACATCGCCTCGCTGAAGCCCAGCTCGATCGGCCGGGCTTTCCGGAAAAACGAATCGGATGGGGACGCCAGCCGGGGTTCGATCCAGGACGCTGTCCGGCGTTGAGACGCGTTCAGGAAGAATGCCTAAGAACGCCGACTGGTACGGTTCCAGCTCGGCCACCAGAGTCACTGTGCGCGCGATCTGTTTCTCACCGCGCCTGACTGTGATCTGAATCGTGTCGCCGGCCAGCTTCGTGCCCAGCGCTTGACGCACGTCAACGAACCGGCGGATGACCTGGTCGTCGATCTTCAGGATGCGATCCCCCGGCTTCAGGCCGGCCTTTTGAGCTGGCGAGTTGTAGCGGACGCGGTCGATTTTCGGCTCGGGCGCGTACAGGTCCGTCGCTTTCAGCGTGATGCCAAGCCGGCCGGGAAGCAGGTCTTCACCCTTTTTCAAACGCGGCAGGATCGCGTAGACGTCTTCCAGCGGAATGGCGAAGCCGATGCCCGAGTCATACCATTCGACCCCGGCCGTCTCGGACCGTCCTTGCGGCGAGAGCGGCACCAGAATTCCCATCACTCGACCCTCGATATCGATCAACGGGCCGCCATAGTTCACCGGCGAGACTTTCGCGTCCGTTTGAATCGCCTTCCCCCAAATGCGATTCAGGGCGCTGACGATCCCGACGGAAACATTGGGGAAGGAGCTTTCAAAGGTGCGCCCCAACGCGATCGCCCATTGACCAACTTGAATGGATTTCTTCGGCACAGGCTGGGCCGGTGTCAGGCCAGTGGCTTCAACTTTCAACAGCGTGAGCATCCGAGCTTGGTCGCTGGCCACGATTTGGGCCGGCAATCGCCGTTCGTCGGGCAGCACGACAATCACCGATGATGGTTTCGAAACGAAGTTGAACGAGCTGGTGATGATGTAACCGTCTTCAGAAACGATAACGCCCGTCGTCGGCCCGGAGGCGGTGAGGAAGCGACCGAGCCGATCCAATCCGCCCACGGTCTCGATCCGCACCACCGAAGGACTGACCAAAGCCGCGGCTTGCTGAAAGGCTTCTTGTTCTTGTTGGGCAAGGACCGAGTCGTCCTGCGTTGCGGCGGCGGTCGATGCGACAGCGGCAATGCACAGCACGCCGGCGACCAGCGAAGTCATTGGCCGCGTCGCCGTCCACGGCGGCTCGGAGGCAGAGACTTCGGTCAGTGCGTGACGAGGCAGAGCCTCGTCCCGAGAGACGTAATGTGGTGCCGCACGTGCAGGCGCGACTTCGGGCACGAAGTGATCTTGATTCATCCGACTGTACCGTTGCCGCTATTGGGGCGGTGCTTTCAATTCCATTTCCATCAGACGATTACCGCGCCGAATGGTCAGGCGAAGTCTTTCGCCGGGCTCAAGCCAGCCGAAGGCATTTTTCAAGGCGCGGCACGACTGAACCAGTTCGCCGTTGACGAACACGATCAGGTCGTCCGGCTTCAGGCCCGCCTCGGCGGCGGGCGAGCCGGGCAGGACGGCGTCCACATAAGCGGGAGTCCGGAGGACCACGTCCGGGACCAGCACAATACCGAAATCGAGGGGATCGAACCGACGCGGGTTTCGCGGCTCTTTACGCCGCGAAGCGGTCGACTCGAACTGGCCGGTGATGATCTGCCGTGCCATCGACGCCAGCTCGGACGCCGGAATCGCGTAATTGACCCAGGTATTGCTTTGCGCATTTCGGAGTTCTTTGCCGATCATGCCCACCAGTCGACCGTCCCACGTGGTCACCACGCCGCCGCCGGCGCCGGAATTGTTCGTCACCGCATCAATGACGTAGACCTGACCGCGATAGGTTGTCTGATAGACCCCGCGGCGAGCGGCCAGCGGCGTTTTCGCGGCAATCACGCCATGGACGACCGACACGGGCTCGTCGCCGGCCGCGATGCCGAACATATTGCTGAAGGCGAGCACTCGGGTGCCAGGCGAGACGTCGGCAAAATCTTCCAAATCGAAGTGCGGGAAGTTTCCCTGATCGCTTTCCAGCTTCAAGATGGCCAGATCGAGAGTCGGTTCGGCTCCGGTCAACCGAGCTTCGAAACGCCGGCCGTCATTCAAAACAACCGTCACCCGCTCGGCATCGAGCACGTGGTTCCAGACTGTGGCGACATGGCCCTCTGCCGTCACGAAGAAACCCGTACTGTACGGCTCCAAGTCGCCCACGCCGCCCGCTCCGTAAATCTTGACAACCTTCGGCCAGACGGCCGCGATCGTTTCCGGCAGCGACGCCGCTTCCGCCCGAGCGGCCGCAAGCAGAGCCAATAGCAGCGCAGCAAGACCGAAGGCAGGCTTCACAAAGGAACGGCGCATGACGCGGCTCGGTCCCACCGGGCACGAACGGACGGTTTGGCCGCCGATGCTCGCCGCAACTTGT
>JAADHY010000131.1:0-2113 GCA_013151585.1 Planctomycetota bacterium | reverse complement strand
GATCTTGGGAACGAGGAACGACACTCACTTCGGGCCAAGCTTGATCTCCTTAACGCGGAACGTTGCGAAATCGGAATCGCCGTGACGAACACGAAGCGCTTCCGGCCATCGGCGACCGTCCGTTTCTTGGAACCGATCGAATCGCACCTCGCACGGATCGACGTGCGGGGCCAGCCACGTGTCGAAACCGACCAGCCGGTCGGGATCACGCCGGAAGTACCAATGAGTCTCGATGCTGCCCTGCAATGTGACAAGCACATCGACCCGGACGTCTGTCGCATCGAGCGGCTCGCTCCCCAAATAGTAGCACTCGGTGAAGCTTTTCGGGCCAAGCGCGAGCAGTTGTCGCCAATGGCTCATCGCCACAAGAAAGCCGCCGCTTGCTGGGGGCTCGTCTTGCACTTCGCTGGCGGCTCCATCCAAATAGAATGCTTCCTCACCCCATTCCAGGCCGACTGCCTGGTTGGTCACGGTCAGTTCGAACCGCTTGCCCGTCCCGTCCTGGCCGGATAACCGCCATGGACCGGCCGGTTGCAAAAAGTCGCCCAGTTCGCGCAGGGCCTGCGTCAGCCGATCTTGTTCCACTTGGTTGAAGTAGAAGTTGGCGAAGCCGTCTTTTTCGACATACAGATGCTTGTACTTTTCGGGGATCGGCGGCGGTTTGGCCGGATGCCGGGGAATGGGGAAGGGCAGGCGACGCGGCTGACCGTCCGGCTGGGGCGAGTGGTCCGGCGGCTTGGATTTCGGTTGTGGTCGGTCGGGAGACGGCCTGCGAGGGCGGCGACCGTGTGGCGGAACCACGGGGCGACGTCGCCGGGCGAAGGACGAGTCCTTGTGCAGTCGCTCCAGCCGCACCACGATCGGATGTTTGCGCCCGTCGCGCCGGTAGACTAACGGAACTTTCCAACCCTGCGGAAAGATTCCCAAGATGTTCTTGAACTGATTCACGCTGCGAATCGGCCGCTGAGCGAACGACACAATTTCGTCCCCCAGACGCAGTCCGCGCCGATAAGCGTCTGAGGTTTCCAATATGCTATCGACGATGATGGTTCCGTCGCTTTGCGTGCGCACGGTGGCGCCGAGCGTGGCGTGATCGACGATCCGGCCACTTCGCAAGTGGTCCCAAAAGTTCTTGATCTGGTTGATGGAAATCGCGTAGCCGACCCCCGAGTTCACTCGGCCCCGCTTGCCGGTCGAAATCCGGCCGTTAATGCCGATCAGCAGGCCGCGGCTGTCGAAGAGCGGCCCTCCGGAATTCCCCGGGTTGATCGACGCGTCGACTTGGATGCAGTCCGCGTACTCCAGCACCGTCCCCGCCGGGTATTGATACCGATGCACGCCGCTGACCATGCCGTAGGTCACGGTCGGCTGAAAGTCGGTGGCGAGCAAGAAGGGGTTACCGAGCGCAAAGACCCAATCGCCAACATGCACCGTGTCGCTGTCGCCCAGCTCGGCGCAGGGAAAATCGTCGCGACCGAGCAATTTGATCAGAGCCACATCGCCCGTGGGATCGACGCCCACGATGACCGCGTCGTAGAGGTTGCCATCGTTCAGTCCGCATTTCATAAACGAGCCGGCGGCGGCCACAACGTGGAAGTTCGTCAAAGCAAAGCCATCTGGAGTGACCAGCACGCCGGAACCTCCGCCCGCCGCACCGCGAGCAAAGATGGCCACCACCGAAGGGGCAATTCGGCGGATGGTTTCGATTCGTTGCTTCTGCGCCTGCAACACCTGCGGAGCAACGGCCGCACGCAGCGAAGGGACCGGCCCAACGCCGGCGACCGGTGCAGCCAGCACGGCAGTCAGCGCGACGGCTGCAATGGCCCTTACCGATCGGCTTGTCAAGCACAACCGTGGCTCCAAGGCGTAGTCGGGCGGTCGGCGGTCCCTGGGCGCTTGCGATCGCGATCCTTTGGCTGGTGTTTGTATCATTTCACGACTTTCGCGTCGGCCAAGTCCAGGTGATCTGCGATATCCAGGTTCTTTCCAAAATCGACGTGGATTTGCAACATGCGAACGCCGGTGACGTCCAGGTCGACGATGCGCGCCGGGTCGGTGCCGCGAACGTCCGCATCGAGCAACGTTCGGCGATCGCCGCTGATCGTGACATGAA
>JAADHY010000120.1 GCA_013151585.1 Planctomycetota bacterium | reverse complement strand
GGAGGCCACGGGGCGCAGTTTTGAGTTGTGTGCGGGGGTAGCATGATTAAGCGGCTGACAGCGATCATCCAACGTGAAGGCGATGGGTTTGTCGCACTTTGTCCGGAGCTCGACGTCGCCAGTCAAGGGGACACGATTGAGTCTGCCCGCGAGAATCTGCGCGAGGCGCTTGAGTTGTTCTTTGAGTGCGCTTCCGCCGAAGAGATTCAGCAGCGAATGGGAGACGAGGTTTTCGTGACGCAGCTCGAGGTAACGGTTGGGTAGTCTGCGTGTTCTATCTGGTCGAGACGTATGTGCCATTCTGGAGCGGCACGGCTTCCGGGAAGTGCGCCGGCGAGGCAGCCACATCGTGATGCAGCGAGTGACCGACCGAGGCACGACGACTGTGCCAGTCCCGGATCATCGCGAACTTCGTGTCGGCACCCTGCGATCGATCATTAGGCAGTCGGGCGTGCCGCGCACCGAATTCGAGACGTGAAGCCGTTGAAACAGTCGCTCCAACAACCGACGGGAACCGCCCCGGCCGCTTGACCGGCGGAAGAGCGACGTCCTTCGTGCTGCCTTGGTCCGCGTGGGTTGCTCCGATGGGCTGCGACATGAGTCAGGGCGGCCAAAGAAGCTGTCCGCGCAGAAAGATCATTCCGCCGAACATTCGCGCCCCGTACTCGCGGGGATGCTCAAAGACATCAACGTGCAGCCGCCCGGCGGAGGCGGTCGTTCAGCGCTCGGCCGAGGCCCTGGTCGGGGAAAGGAAGGGCACAGATCAGATCCAAGTCCGACGCGTCCAGTCGGTGCAACGCGGCGAAGAAGTTAGCCGCCGCTTCGACCAGATCGCTTCGCTGCGACAGGACCTCGACGGCTTCCACCGGCCGAGGCGGTTCCACCGGCCCCAAGGTGATCAATCCGACTCGCTGACCGGCCGGGAGCTGCTCCAGGCGGTCGAGCACGATCAGCGGCGTTCGCGGCGCGTAATGCTGCGGGAATTGGCCGGGTGACGATGGGGGGATGTGCGGTCCGGCGGCGTCGGTTTGCGCCACCTCGATCGGACCGGCGACTTTTTCCAGCTCTTCCAACGTCACACCGCCGGGCCGCAGCAAGCACGGACGGTCCCCCGTCAATTCCAGGACAGTCGATTCGACGCCGATCCGGCACGGCCCGCCGTCCAGGATCAGGTCGATGCGGTCCCCCAACTGGGCCCGCACGTGCTCGGCCCGAGTTGGACTGAGTTGTCCGAACCGATTGGCGCTGGGAGCGGCGATTGGAACGTCGGCTCGTCGGAGCAGCTTTTGCGCCAACGGGTGATCCGGCGCACGCACCCCGCACGTCTTCAATCCGGCAGTGACGATGTCGGGAATGCTTTTCTTTTTGGGCAAGACCAACGTGAGCGGCCCTGGCCAGAACCGTTCCGCCAACTCCCGAGCCAGCTTGGGCACCTCCGCCACAACGCGCCGCAGCCACGAGACGTCGGCCACATGGACGATGATCGGATCCAGTCGCGGTCGGCCCTTAACGTCGAAGATGCGGGCGACTGCGCGCGAATCGTAAGCGTTCGCTCCCAAGCCGTAAACGGTTTCGGTTGGGAACGCCACAAGCCCACCGCGCCGCAACACTTCCGCCGCACGGTCCACATCTTGGGTGAGAAGGCAAGACATTCAACAGACGCCGCGAAATACTGGACCCGCGATACGATTTCTAGCCAGCGGCCGTTCCGGACAGCGTCTTTTGAAAAGAGGAGCCTCCGGAGCTCAGCAGAAAGAGGGCCGATCCAAGCACGAAGGTCATCTTCCTGAGTCGGCAGTGAGTTTTCAACGCAACTGGTTCAGTTGGTTCTGCCACTGCTCGAACTGAGCCGGTGTCATCGAGTTCTTCAGTTGTTCCAGTTGCTCCGGCGTCTGAGGAACAGCAGGCAGCGGGAGCGGCGGAGAGGGTTGCGAGCCGCTCGAAGATGTCGCCGGGTGGCCGGTCGGAGCCGTTTCGCGGGCGGCCGGAATCACGGGGCTGGCCGGCAGTGGTGGCGGCGGCAGCTCTTCAACCCGTGCCGACGGAGACGACGTCGAACCGGCCACTAGGCTTTTCGCCTCGCGTTCGCGTCGAATCTCGTCCAGCCAGACCTGAGCCTCATGGAGATCGGGCTTCTTGATCACCGCTTGAAGCAGATGCTTTTCCGCTTCCTCGACTTGTCCGTCCTCGTAAAGGATCACAGCGACGTTGTAATGGGCGGCAGCATCTCCGACGGTCTTGGCGAAATGAGCCAGGGCGGCCGGGACGTCTCCCTCGTGGGCCAGCGCAATAGCCAAATGCTGACGAATCGTCGCGTCGGTCGGCGAAGCCACGACCGCCTTTTGGAGCACTTCGGCGGCCTGACCCCACTGCTTCCGCCCGGCATAGTACTGCCCCACCGTGTCCAGGACTTGTGGGTCGTCCGGCGCAAGCTCCAAGGCACGGTGAAAGCCTTGCTCGGCCTCGTGGTACCGCCCGGCCAGTTGGTCCAGACGGGCCAGGCCCAGGATGGCGTCGACCGACTTGGGCTTCTCCCCGAGGACAAATTCGTAAGATTTGCGTGCCTCCGCCAAATTCCCCAATTCCTCTTGCAGCTTCGCGTAGGCCAAATGCAGTTTTTCGGGATGCTTGACCTTTGGCGAAACCTGGTGAGATTCCGGGGCGGTCGGCAAATGGGGTTTGTGTACCAGTCGCCCGGAGCTTGAGGTTGCTGCACAGCCGCAAACTCCGATGGCACAAGCAATTACGAGAGATGCCGCGCTGAGGCCGCTCTGTCGGTGACCGGTCAAGGCCTACCTCCCTGTATGCCCCCGTCAGACTTGACAGAAAAAGCGCTGCGACGCCTCCGCGATCAACTCGCGCGTCAGCGCAATCCGCTGCTTCCTAAATCGGCAGATAGACTGGACAATCTCTAACAAATCTCGCGGATCGCTCGATCGGGGCGGTTTGCCCCGGTCGTAGTAGTTAGAGAAAAGGTAGTCCACGGCTTCTGGGTTGAAGGGCATCTGCCGCTGTTGGCAACAAAGACGGAAGATTTCCGTGAACAGCTCTCGGCTGGGCGGCCCGATCTTGATCTTGTGGCGAATCCGCCTGAGGAAGGCCTCGTCCACAAGCTCGCGCGGATCAAGGTTGGTCGAGAAGATGATGAGCTGCTCGAACGGCACGGCGAACTTCTTGCCGGTGGCCAGCGTCAGATAGTCCACTCGCTCCTCGAGCGGAAGAATCCACCGGTTCAGCAGGTCGCGGGGGCTGACGATCTGTCGCCCAAAGTCGTCAATCAGGAAAACTCCACCGTTGGCTTTGATGTGTAGCGGTGCGGAGTAGAAGTTGCTGACCCGATTGTAACGCAGATCAAGCATGTCCAGCGTCAGCTCGCCCCCTGAGATGACCACCGGACGACGAACGCGACGCCACCGCAGATCAGGCAGATTCTCGTGCAGCATGCGCTGGGGATCGAACCGGTCGCGGGGATCACTCGGCGGCTGGTTCAGGGCCGCCAGTTCCGCGTCGTCGGTCGTCTGATGGATCGTCGGGTCGAAGATCGTAACGATACTGTTCTCGGTATGAATCGCGTACGGAACGTAAATCTCTCCGCCGTAGGTATTCAGAAGTTTGCCCAGGCCTTTAGCGATCATGGTCTTGCCGTTGCCTGGAGGACCGTACAGGAAAATGGACTTCCCGCTGCAGACGGCCGGGCCGAGCTCTTGCAGCAAATTCGGCGGAATAATCAGCTCCTCGAAGGCGTGCATCAAAGATTCTGGAGTGCACTCGGTGCCTGTCACCGACTGCTTCCGACATTGCTCGATGTAGGCCGCCAGCGGCACCGGAGCCGGTCCGACGTATCGACACTGCTCGAAGGCTTCCCTGGCCCGGACTCGTCCGAGATCGGTCAAAGTGAACCGGTAAGAGACCCGTCCGATGACCTGTCCCGACGTGACCTCCACGCACTTTTCGTCTTTCAAGAACCGCAACGCTTCGTCAATGACGATGAACGGCAAGTGGGCATTGCGGGCGATTTGATACCCGAGCAGGCTCCCCTGCAGATAAAGCTGTTTTAGGATCAAGTCGCAGACCTGCATCAACGTCAGGCCGCTTTCGGGCAACGACCGAGGGCAACGAGGCGGCTCGACTTGGGGCGTGATGGGCAACGGGCGCGTGCCGGTCCCGCCAGCAGCGGGGATGAATGGTTCCATCGACATCGATGCCGCCGCAGCCGATGGGATCGCAGGCGCAGCGGCTGCCGGGGTCAGCGGCGCGTGATAGGGATCGGTACTGGCGGCGTCCCCGGCGGGCGGCGTCCGGGGAGGGCTGGGGGCGGAAGCCGGAGCGATGGGTTCCGGCATGCTCTCGGCCGGCGAAAAAACGCTCGCGTAGAGGTCGTCAGCGAGACTACGCTCGTGCGCCCGGTCCGCACCTCCGGTCTCTTGCGAGCCGGACGCGGGTGGCTCGGTGGACTCTCCCCGCGGAAAAGGCGGATAGCGGCCTTCAATCATCCCTCTGAACAGCTCCTCACACTAACGGCCAGCGGATACAGTTGCCGTTCCACCACCTTCCCCGCCGCTTCGCCCTGGCCAGGCTTGCCATCGGGACAAATCAGAGCTCGGTTTCTTCGCCGCCGCTTCCGGAGTTGATCGGATCGGTGATCCGCGGCTCCGGCTGCGATTGCAATTCGGCGTCCCGGATCGCGCGAACTTCTTCGGCCGGTCGAGCCAGCGGACTGGTCACACGCAACATCACGGGCGGGACGTCGTCCGCTCCCACCAATCGCACCATTTCTTTCTTTACGCTCTCCAGGCGAGTCTGGCTCGCAATTTTCGGGTCCGTCGCCTGGACGAACACCATCCGACGGGACGGGGGAGCGTTTTCCAAAATCCATCGGAGTCGAATGCGGCCGGAACGACTCAGCTCGTTCGTGTCCGGATCAAAGTGGTAGTCATAGAGGGTTGTTGCCACCACCCAGCCGTTCGCTACCTGCCGCCGCACCAGCTCACGAACGATGAAGCGATCTTCATAGTTGTACGGATACGGCCAGTAATGGGCTCCGTGGAATCGGTGAATCCAAGGCAGCTCGGGGCCGGTTGGCCGCGAATTTGGCCGCGAATAAGGCGGCCAATACTTGCCCTTGTAGTATTTTTGCCGCGTGCTGACTGGTTCGGCTGCACGCGATTGGTACCAGCAATCGGGCTTTCTCGAAAAAAACGGAAAACCCGCTCGGGCCTGACGGTTGGAGCCTGCCAAAGAAATAAACACCGCCGCCAAAACCACACCTGCCAGCGTCCAGTGCATCGGCCGCATAGAGTTCCCCCCAACATCCTTGATGAAAAGGCACCTACGGAGGCGCGCGATTGTTCCCGTCTTTTTGCGCATAATCTGTTGCTAGTATCGGCACGCGACCGCACCAGTCATAACGGGAAAAACGGATCTGCGGCGAGGTCGGCGGGAACGGCCGTCCCCCGGAAGCAGCGATTTTCGCGCAAAAAGAAACGCGTCCGAGTCGTTCAGGCACGAACTATTCGGACGCGAAAAGTTCACAAACGAAGGAATTCGATTTCAGTTACCACTTCAGGGCAGTTCGACGAAAACTTCGTTGCCATCGATTTTCGTGCGAAAGGAAGGTTGGACGAGATCGGGGTTCAAACAGTGCCGGCCGGTGCAGACGTCAAACTGCCATCCGTGCCAGGGGCAGGTGACGATGGAACCGTCCAACCGGCCTTCGCCGAGCGGGCCGCCCGCGTGCGGACAGACACCGTCCAAGGCGTAGATGTCGCCGTCCACGTTGAACAGCGCGATGACGCGTCCCCCAGCGGCCACCTCTCGAGTTCCACCCGGCGGAAGCTCATTTAGGGAGCAAGCCCGGAACCAGTTCGCCACTTTAGAACTCCTTGCCCTGAATCAGTCTTCGATGATCGGCCTACCCCTTCGTCGGCCGACGGGGATCGCGTTTCAGCGGCAACGTCACCCGGCGGCCGGTCCACGCAGATTGATAGATGGCCAAGATGATCTCGACACTCTTGCGGCCTTCTTCGCCGTCCACCAGCGGTTTGCTGCCGGTATTGACCGCTTTGATGAAGTCCTTGAGTTGTTCCATGTGACCGACGTACGAGATGGCGGCTGGGTCCGCCGCTCCACCACTGCCGCTGACTCGACGCGCAAACCGACGGCGAATGGCCGCATCCTTGCGCGTCTTCTTCGCAAACTCCCACATCAGAATGTCGTCCTGCTCGACGATCACCGAACCCTCGGTCCCGTGAATCTCCGTTTTCTTCAGCAAGCCGGGATAGGCGCTGGTCGTCGCCTCGATCACGCCCAATGCGCCGCTCTTGAACCGGACGCAGGCCACGCCGACGTCTTCTACTTCAATCCGCTTGTGGGCCAGCGTAGCCGTCACGCCGGTCACTTCGGCCACGTCGCCCATGAACCAGTAGAGCAAGTCGACGTTGTGGATGGCCTGGTTCATGTAGGCTCCGCCGCCGTCCAGTTGCCAGGTTCCGCGCCAACCGCCGCTGTCGTAGTACTGCTGTGTTCGCCACCATTTGACGTAGGTGTCGCCGAGGGTTAGCTTGCCGAAGCGTCCTTCGTCGATCGCCTCTTTCAATGTGCGGTTGGCCGGGCTGAAACGCGACGGGAAGATGGTGCAAAGCTGCACTTTGTTTCGCCGACAGGCGTTGATGATCGCATCGCAGCGTTTCAAGGTGATCTCCAGCGGCTTCTCCACGACCACGTGCTTTCCGGCGTTGGCCGCCGCGACCGCCGGCTCCATGTGGGCTCCACTCGGCGTGCACACGGTGACGATGTCGACGGCCGGATCGGCCAGCATGTCCTCCAGCCGGTCATACGCTTTTGCTCCAGTTGCGTCGGCAAATCGCTGGGCCGCCGGAGAAACCGCGTCGTAGCACGCCACCACTTTGGCCCCGCGAATGTGCTCGATCGCCTTCGCGTGAAAGTTGGCGATCATGCCGCATCCAACAATTCCGAATCCCGTCGCCATGGCTCGTTCTCCTTACTCTGGTCGATCCCTCGGCCTGTTGCGAAAAACAGTGTCTCGGTTCGTGTCTGATCCCACCCGTTCTCAGTCCACCAGCTCGACCCGGCAGAATCGCTTTTTGCCGACCCAAAGCAAGAGCCCCGGCTCGACCCGGATCGGCTGATCGAAACGCTCGATCCGCTCTTTCTGTTCGCCCAGGTACGCTCCACCTTGCGCGATCGCTCGGCGGGCTTCGCTCGTCGAGCTGCAAAGGCCTGTCGCTTTCAGCAGAAAAGCCGCTTGCATCGTGCCGTCCGTCAGTTTCTGGCGAGAAAGTGTGACGGTCGGTATGTCCTGGGGCAGAGACTTCTCGGCGATTTCTCGCTGCCAGCGCGCTGCCGCTTCGTCGGCCTGCTCGGCATTGTGGTACTGAGTGATGATCTCCTTGGCGAGGCGAATTTTGGCCTCTTTGGGATGTCCGGCGAGCAGCCGATCGACTTCGTCCAGCTCCAGGTCCGTCAGCAGCTCAAAATACATTCGCATGCAGTCGTCCGGCAACTGCATGAACTTCTTCATCATTTCGTAGGGAGGTTCGCTGATGCCGATGTAATTTCCCAGGCTCTTGCCCATGCGACGCACGCCGTCCAAGCCCACCAGGATGGGCGTCATCACACCCACTTGGCCGGGCTGGTTCTGGTCCCGCTGCAGGTCGCGAGCCAGCATGAAGCTGTAGAGCTGCTCGGTTCCGCCCAACTCGACGTCCGCCCGAACCATCACCGAGTCCCATGCCTGCATGATCGGGTAAAGGCATTCGTGCATGTAGATCGGGACCTCGGCCTTGTAACGCTTGCTGAAGTCTTCCCGCGTCAGCAGTTGGGCGACCGTCACCTTGCTGCACAAGTCCAGCACGTCCAGAAAGGTCATGCGCGAGAACCAGTCTCCGTTGCGAACCACTTCGGCGCGGTCCAAGTCGATGATCTTTCCCAACTGAGCGAGATAGTCCTGGGCGTTGGCTTCGACTTGCTCCGGCGTCATGCGCGGCCGGGTCTCGTCGCGGCCGCTCGGGTCGCCGACCAGTGCCGTGTAGTTGCCGATGATGATCACGGCCTGGTGCCCGAGTTGCTGAAACTGCCGCATCTTGCGCATCGGAACCGTGTGTCCCAAGTGCAAATCGATCCCGGTTGGATCGATTCCGTACTTGACCCGCAGCGGCGTGTTGGTCTCGTAGCTCTTGCGCAGCTTCTCGACCAGCTCTTCTTCCGGGACGATCTTTTCCGTCCCGCGGCGGATGATCGCCAGTTGTTCTTCAACCGGTGGAAAGGACATGCGTATCTCTCAAAAGCCCAGACAATCGTCTTTTGCTCGCGAAACCTTTACTCAGGAAATAGGGGGCTCGTAGTGCCCGAGATCGCCCGATGACCTCACGACGGCCGAAATCCGTATTCTCGCTCGTCTGAAAGCGGAAGCCTATCAACCTGAAAAAGCCTCTTCCAGCCCACGATGGTGGAAATGCCGAGCGACGACCAACCGGAGGGCCGGATGCAAGCCCGTTGCCGCGATTCGGCGACTGGTGATGCCAGCCCACCCATCTTGCTTCCAACGCTGCGGTTCCGCCGCGCTTCGACTGCCCCGGGCGTGGTCCAGTCCAGAGACCCGGCGGCCCCGCTTCGCCTCGAAAGACATCGCATGCCGTTCATTCCGGCCGACGCCTCACTGCGACGTCATCCCGACGGAGAGAGAAGCATCACGACGATGTTGTACGTGTTGAACAACGAATGCGTCACAGCCACCGCCCAGAAACTTCCGGTGCGTTCAAACACATAGCCCAGGACCAGAGCCAGAGGGATCAACGCGACGGCGTCACGCGGCCCGTGCATGCTGACAAAGACCAAAGCGGTCAACAGGATGGCCCGCGTCGGGCCCACATGCCGTCTGAGCCAACTTTGCATGACGACGCGAAACATCAGCTCTTCGACCGCCGGG
>JAADHY010000244.1 GCA_013151585.1 Planctomycetota bacterium | reverse complement strand
GTGGAGGCGTTCGCGCCAGAGCTGCTCCCCGAGGCGCTGGCTCCGTGGCTCTTGGACGTTTCGGAGCGGATGCAATGCCCGCTCGACTTTCCGGCCGTTGGGGCGATGGTCTGCCTTGCTGCCGTGGTGGGCCGTCAAGTCGCCATCCGCCCGAAGCGGCAAGATGACTGGACCGTGACGCCGAACCTGTGGGGCGCTGTGGTGGCCCGTCCGAGTCTGCTCAAGTCTCCGGCGCTGGCTGAGCCGATGAAGATGCTCGACCGCCTGGAGGCCCAAGCACGGGAGCGGCACGAGGCCGAAACTGAGCGGTACGAAGCCGAGCGGATCATTGCCGAAGAGCGGGGCAAGAACGCCCGGAAGCGTGTTGCCGAGGCCGTCAAGAAGGGGATGCCAGCCGAACGCCTGGCGTTGGAGGCTGTCACGTCGGACGTGGAGGAACCGCGCCGGCGGCGGTACCGCACATCCGACACGACCGTTGAGAAGGTCGGCGAGCTGCTGCGGGACAACCCGCGCGGACTGCTGATCTTCCGTGACGAGCTGGTGGGCTGGCTCCGCGCGCTCGACCATGAGGGGCGGGAAGGGTCGAGAGCGTTTTATCTCGAAAGCTGGAATGGAAGCGGGCGTTTCACGTGGGACCGGATCGGGCGGGGAACCGTGGAGATCGAGGCCGCGTGCCTGTCCGTGCTCGGCGGTATCCAGCCCGGACCCCTGGGCGAGTACCTCGCAGCGGCAACCCGCGGTGGAGTGGGAGACGACGGGCTCTTGCAGCGGATTCAGCTTCTGGCGTGGCCTGATGTTCCGAAGGCTTGGCGCAATGTCGACACTTCGCCCGACTCAGAGGCGCGGCGTGCTGCGTGGGCCGTTTTCGAACGCCTTGACGCCCTCGACCCTGCGAGCACCGGGGCGGAGGCGGAGGACGGCGAACCGGTGCCATGGCTTCGCTTCAGCCCGGAAGCCCAAGAAATCTTCGACAGCTGGCGCGCCGACCTCGAACGTCGGCTAAGGGGCGAAGATATGCCCCCGGCGCTTGAGGCTCACCTTGCGAAGTACCGCTCGCTGATGCCATCGCTCGCCCTGCTGGTCCACCTTACAGATAATCCGGAAGGTGGACCCGTGGGCGAAACAGCTGCTCTTCGAGCTGGCGCGTGGTGCACGTACCTGGAGAGCCACGCTCGCCGGCTGTATGCGCAGATTTTGAGTCCTGAGCTTGCGGCCGCCCGTGAGCTAACCCGGCGGCTGAAGAAGCTGCCGTCCCCATTCCAGGCCCGCGACGTATACCGGAAGGGCTGGCGGCTGCTCGATCTGAAGGGTACGACCGCCGCGCTTGAGGTGCTTGAAGACCTCGGGCACATCCGGGGCGAGCGGACGGTCGGACCGGGGCGGCCCACGACCTTGTACCACGTGAACCCGAAGACAGGATGTGGTGCATGAACTACCTTGAAGCCCTGAAAAAAAAGCTGAATGCCCCAGGTAGGGTACCGACAAAACCGACAAAACCGGGTTTTGGCAGTTTTGTCAGTAGGTCAGATGGCCCTTTTCAGAAAAAAACGCCCCGTCCGAGCCGTGAGGCAGTGTTCCAGAGACTCGGCGAGCTTGAGCCCTGCTCGCCGGCAGAGGCCACCTTTGTTCACGGGCTTGAGGTGCTCGGCTGGAGCCGCGCGGAGCTGATCGAAATCTTGAACGAGGACACCATGCGGCGGACCTGGCCGCTACAACGCCGTAAGCCGTAACGGCTACGGAACTTAGGAGGTAATCATGCCAAAATTCGCGAAGATCGAAGACGAGCCCGAGGCTAACGAGCGGCCGCTTGGCATAATCGCCCAACTCAAAGCCGAGCTTGAGGCCGTCGATTCGGAGATCCGCCAGTTGGAGCGCGAAGCCGGTGAGTCGCTGGCGCGCGCTGCGGACGCGATGAGCGCCACGAATGAGGCCGCGCACGGCCCCGAGGCTGCGGCCTTTCTGGCAACCTGCGAGGCCGAAAAACATCTTGAGGCGCGGCTCCGCGAACAGGCACGGCTGCTACGCGAGGACCGCCGGCCGCGGGTCGTGGAGCGTCTTCGGGCGTTGGAGACTGAGGCCCGAGCGCTGCCCGGTGAGGTTCGATACGCATCGAAAATTACCGCCAACCTTCGAGCTACACGCGCCAAGCTGAGTTATGAGCACGAGCGGGCGATGGAAGCGAACCGGCAGAACACGCGCGCGTGGGAGCGGCGGAAGGATGACAAGGCGGCGCGTCTGGCCGAGCTTACCGGGGAGCAAGTCCGATCGGCTGCGGAACTTAGCGCGGATGAGGGTTGAGCCATGGCACGGCGTTGCAGCGTCTGCGACCACCCCGAGCGGGACAAAATTGACGCGGCGCTTGTCGAACGAAGCGCATCATATCGCAGCATAGCGCGTCAGTTCGGGCTCTCGGCGGATGCCGTCGGCCGTCATCGTCGCCGGCACATTGCCGAACGCGTCGCCGATGTTGTCCGGGCGCGTCAAGAGGAACTTGTTGAAGTCGTCGCCGTGAATGAGGCCCGCGAACGGCTTGTCGCAGAGGACTTGCTCGGCCGCTTGGAGAGCGTGGCACGCGAAGCGGAAGACCTGCTCGCTGCCGCGCGGGATGACGGGGACCTCAGGACAGCGGTTGGCGCGCTCAAGGAACTGCGGAACTCGTTGGTCGTCTTGGCTCAAGCTGTAGCCGCCTCCGAATCCGCAACACGTGAAGGGCTGGTCGATCTCCCGGGCGATGCCGTCGCGCTGTTGCGTGAAACGGTTGAGTTGATTACCGCCGCCGGCCAAGATCCCGCGGAGCTGTTCTCACGGCCCGGGCTGGCCATCTGCGGAAAAGTCGCCTCGGCGCACGGCGGCGACCTGGTCCATCGCTGGACGCTATTGACGGAGCTGTACGAATCACCGGCAAATGCCCGTGTGTGCATCACGGTGCGCGGCAACCCTGCCGATCTGCCGGCTGGGAATCCCCTTCGCAAGGCTGACGACGACGTTTTCGAAGTGATAATCGGCGGAGATGCAGAGCCCGAAAGCGAAGCTGTGCTCACCTGATCTCAATGGCGCATCCGAAGATGAGACACATCCCGGCGCGTAACGGTGAGTGTTTTGGGCTGAAGCTGTAACCCCTTGCGCGTCAACACTTGTCAGTCTCAACAACGGTTTCCAGGTTTACATAATGGTAGTTATCGGACGCACACAATTGACGATATTGAGATTCGCGGTATATACCCTGTTGACAAGTACCACTAACGGCCCTACCATAACAGTGGGAGGTGACCATGTCAACTGAAAGCTCGCTGCTCACGCCTCGGGAAGCCGCGGAGATCCTGCGCCTGTCAGAGCGCCATGTTCGGCGGCTGGTCGCGGCCGGCACGCTGAAGGCGATCAAGCTCAGTGACCGAAAGACCCTGATCCCACGCCCGGAGGTTGAGCGCCTGGCCGGGATCGAGGTTGAAAGCAAGCTTGCCCGCCTGGAGCGCGTGGCCGAGCGCCTGGAGCGGCTGGCGCTGAGGTTGGAAGACTTGGCCGACCGGCAACCCTAGGCGGAGCGGAAACGGGCTTAGAAGTCCATATTTCGCGTCGTACACGAAAAGGCCGGGGACCCCACCTTCCCCGGCCATGCCGCGCCTTGCATGCTCGCCAGTGCTCTGCGCCCACGAAGGGCCGGCCACCTGGCCCGCGGCTCCCGCTTCGTGCTACTCGAAGATTCGCGGGTTGTCCTGGATCGGGAGCCCGTACGTCCGTGCCATTCGCACCGCGACGGCCTTGAGCTGCTCCCGATCCGGTCGGAACGCGTACGCCCCGAAGTCTCCGAGCGCGGTGCGTGTGTCCGGCTCGTATTGCTCCCTGCACAGGACCGTTTCGTCTTCGACTTCACGGCCCTTCACGTAGGCGACAACGCAATTGCCGGGCACGTAGTCGGATCCGGAGAAGACCCGAACCCGGCCCGTGATGAGCACTCGGTTCCCGTTGCCGATGTAGTCGCGCGTGACCTGGACGCCCTCGACGTCGCGAAACGTTGGGGCTGGTTGCCTGTACATCACTCGACCCTTTCGGTAACGATGGCGGCGAGGCCCGCGTCATGCAAGGACGCGTCTTCTAGCGCTTCCTTGGAGGCTGGCCCGAGCTGCCCGCCGGCGTCATCAATGAGCCATGCAAGAACATCAGCCGGCGTCTCGCAAGCTGCGGCCCTCATGCTCACCTTCCCACCGAGACCACTGCCTGACGGCCGCCACGTAGCGGCCGCCGGTGGTGCGATAGATGCTCACTTCGGTACCGCGGTCAAAGTCACACGCGTACCCGGACGTTCCGCCGGTGCCCATGCTGCCTGAGCCAAGCTCCACGCCTGTGAACTCAAGATCCCGGTCCCCGTCTCGGCGAACCGTGTATGTGTCGTTGTGCTGTTGTGCCATGTCGCTGTCTCCGTACGGGGCTGTGGCGGTCCCCGGGTGGTGCCCCATAACCGGCCCGGGCCTGCTACCTGGTCGCCGGTGGCCAGGCGGGGCGCGGGGCTCGGTTCCTTTCACACGGTGGCAAGTATGTGGCAAGTACGAAAAAACGCCACCCCCGAGGAGGTGACGTAAGTACTTGAAAACAATGGTGCGCCCGGCGCGATTCGAACGCGCGGCCTTCAGATCCGGAGTCTGACGCTCTATCCAGCTGAGCTACGGGCGC
>JAADHY010000240.1 GCA_013151585.1 Planctomycetota bacterium | reverse complement strand
CGAATTGTCAGCGCGAAGGCCAAATGCTGCCGGACCGTCATGGTCGGGAAAAGGGCGCCGTCCTGAGGGACAAATCCGATGCAGCGCTCCGCAGGTTTCAATCGGGTGACGTCCCGCCCCATCAGAACGATACGTCCGGACTGAATCGGACGCAGCCCGCAGATGGATTCGAGAATGGTCGTTTTGCCGCAGCCGGTCCTGCCCATCAGGATGCCGTACTGCCCTTGACCCACTTCGAACGTGATGCCCGAGAGTGCGAAGGACCCGACGCGGAGCGACAGGTTTTCGACCAAGATCACCGTTGAAATCCTCCAAACCGGCGCGCTGTCTTCAAGCCAGCGGCGTCATCGGGATCGAGACTATGACGGCGGGGCCCGGCGAAGTCATCGGCCGGGGCGAGCAACCCCCGTGTTGGAGGCCGAGCCACGGCAATTGCGCTGGTCTGTCCTGTGAGTGCAATGCTGGGCCTCGACCATAGATTCCGTCACCCGCTCGGCAACGACACTTACCCGCAGCATCAGCAAAGGGCCTTCTCAACCGCCTTCGGGGCAAATCTCCCGCTCACGTTTCGGGTCAGTGTGGCGGAATCTCTGTTAAGGCCACCATGCAGACTGTCCAACCAGCCGGCTTCGCGTCGGTCCTTAAAGGATTCCTACGCGAGTTCGTCCCAAATCTGTGGGAACGATCCGGGTCGGCGAGACAGGCGAGAAGGGCAATCCGGTCCCGGTGCGGCATGCGCCGTTTACGTCGATGATAACACACGGTCCGATGCAGTCGCAACGTCCCGAAAGACGCCCCTCAAAGGGGCCGGTGCTCTCGCTGCGAACGCGGAAAACTGCGGCTGCACGACCTCGACTGCACCTCCCGCGCCGCGGGTGAGCCACGTTAAGAAACCAGCACGCTCCCTGTCTCGAGCGAAGCAATGGGTGTTTCGCCAGCAGAGAATTCGTTTGAGCACTAGACACGCAAGCCCTAGATTGTGGTAAAATTACGTGTTGGAGCTGTTGGCTCCAGGCGCCGAGAGGGCTAGGGCGATTGAGCTCTCTTTCGCCACACTCGAACCAACACCTTGGGATTGCGACTTTTCTGCTGCCGCTGTAGCACACGAAAGAAGCGGGCTGCGACTGACACTCGGTAGCCCGATGCGGCGGGGGCCAAGCGTCGGGTCACCGATGGAATGCCCCGACGAAAGGAACAGTAACGCTCCCGTTGAGCCGCACCGGGCACGGCAGGCGGAATGGGCAACGCGGTCCGGCAGGAACAGCATGTCCCTGACGGCCGAATTGCTGATCAAAGCTTGCGGGCCACGAGGACTCCCACCCTAGCGCAAACGATCCGTAAAACGGTAACCTCGGCTGTGACCGAGGGGCGTCTCCCATGTGGCGTTTGCTGTGGGGGGCGAACGGAGAGTTCTGCCCAGTCTAAGAACGAACGTGGAGCATCCATCAGATCTCGACGGAGTTTGTCCGCCAGCCAGTGGGGCGAACCCTGCGAGGTTTATCACTTTTTCGGAGCAGATGACCTATGCCGAGAGTCTTTTGCATTTCGGCGGTGATAGTCGGGTTCAGTCTGTCTTGGGCCGTGGGGGCTCCCAAGCGGGACAACGTGTTTGAGCGTCCCGGCCGAGCGGTTCCTTCGAATCAAATCGACGAGTTTGTTTTTTCCAAACTGTCGGCTTTGGGGATCGAGCCGGTTTTGTGCTCGGATGCGGTTTTCGTTCGCCGCGTCTACCTGGACGTGATTGGGACATTGCCGACGGCTGACGAAGCGAGGCGTTTTCTCCGGAACCGGTCTCCGAAGCGGCGCGCGGCGCTGATTGACGAGCTGCTGGAACGCCCGGAGTTCGCCGTCTACTGGGCGATGAAGTGGAGCGACATTCTGCGGATCAAGGCCGAGTTCCCCATCAACCTTTGGCCCAATGGAGCCCAGGTGTATCACCGTTGGGTACTTGATTCGCTCGCCCAAAACAAACCCTATGACCAGTTTGCGCGGGAGCTGTTGACATCCAGCGGCAGCAACTTCCGGGTCGGGGCGGTGAACTTCTATCGGGCGATGCAGAACAAGACGCCCGAAGGCATCGCTATCACTGTGGCCTTGACGTTCATGGGCACCCGGGCCGATACCTGGCCGAAAGACAAGCTGCAAGGGATGGCCGCTTTCTTCGCTCAGGTGGGCTACAAGCCGACCAGTGAGTGGAAAGAAGAAATCGTTTTCTGGGACCCCTTGGGCTCCAGCCGTTTGCCCGACAGCATTGCTCCGGGAACGGCCGTTCCCGGCATCTCTTCCCTCAAAGCCAGAAAAAAGGCCAAGGGCGGCTTCTTCAACGCGGGCGTGATCGGCTCCTTGCCGCCTACGGAAGGCGTCTTTCCCGACGGAACTCGGATCAAGCTCCCCCCGAATCGGGACCCGCGTGAGGTCTTCGCCGACTGGTTGATCCGTCCCGAGAATCCCTGGTTTGCCAAGGCGATCGTGAATCGCATCTGGTCCTGGTTGCTCGGCCGTGGCATCATTCACGAACCAGACGATATCCGCGAAGATAACCCGCCGAGCAATCCGGAGCTGCTCGCGTATCTGGAAAAAGAGCTCGTCGAGCACAATTGGGACCTGAAGCACATTTACCGATTGATCTTGAACTCGAGCACTTACCAGCTCTCGTCGGTCCCGCGGTATGAGAGCTCGGAGGCCATCGCCAACTTCGCCAGCTACCCGATCCGCCGGCTCGAAGCGGAGGTGTTGATCGACGCCATTAACCAGATCACGGGGACCCATGACTTATACACGAGCGCCATTCCGGAACCATTTACTTTTATCCCTAAGAACAAGCGGGCCATTAGCATCGCCGACGGCAGCATCACCAGCACGTTTCTGGCTCTGTTCGGCCGATCCCCTCGAGCGACGGGGATGGAAAACGAGCGTGGGGGAAATAAACTGGACGCCCCTCAATGGTTGTTCATGCTCAACTCCCGGCAAATCCAATCCAAGCTGGAGAAGGGGCCGAAGTTGCAAAAGATCATCATGGCTCGTCGGCCTCCCGAAGACACGATCGAGGATGTGTACCTAACGATTTTGTCTCGGTTTCCGACAAAGGAGGAGCGGCAAGCCGTTTTTGAATACCTGAGCGCGAATCGGGCGATCCTGACGCCCGTGGCGCAGCGGACTCCGAGCCGCCTCTCGAGTCGGCGGTCGCTGGCCCGGCGCCAGACCGCCAAGGAGAAGTCCGGCGAGAGTATGGACAGCATGGACGCGGCCATGATGGATAAGCCCGAATCCGAGCCGGCGGCGAAAAAAAAGCCGACGAGAACCCGTGGGCGACGACGGAGCTCTCGGGGGCGGTCTTCCGCAGCCGCTTTAGCCGCTCGGCGTCAGGCCATGCTCCGTGCCGCTGAGCGGCAGCGCAGCGCCGCGCGGCGTCCTCCCTCGTCCCCGCGCGCACTGAGGGAAGCGATGAAAAAACGGCGAGAAGCGATGAAACGGTTGCAGAAAGAAATCACCACAAACTGGCGCAACGCCTGGACCGATATTGCGTGGTCGCTCATCAATAGCACCGAGTTTCTGTTCCGACATTAAGACCGGGAGCAATCCCAGGAAGTCCTCGACAATAGCATGAGCCTGTGTGGGCTGGTTTTTGAAAGAGAAAGGGCGGAAAAATGACAGCGAACCGACATTCCGACAGCAACGGGGTATCGCGGCGAGAGGTCATCCGGCAGGGGTTGTATGGGGCAGCAGGAGTCTTGGCGGCCGGGGCGTTAGGTCCGCGAGCCTTCGGTGAAACGGAGTCATCCTCTTCGGCGTCCACTCCTGTGAAAGCGAAGTCGGTCATCCAGATTTTCCTTTGGGGCGGCATGTCTCATAACGACACATGGGACCCCAAGCCCGGCGCCGGTCGTCAGTTCGTCGGCGACTTCGGCAAGGCGATTCAAACCAGCGTGACTGGACTGCAGCTCAGCCAGCTCTTCCCGCAACTGGCGCAACAGGCCGATAAATTCTCTTTGATCCGGGGCATGACGCACGGCATCAACGGGCACGAGACTGCGGCCTACCTGATGCAAACGGGGCACTCGCGGGGCGAGCGGTTGGCCTATCCCAGCGTAGGGGCGGTTTTTTCTCTGCTGAAAAAGGAGGAATACGAGGGCATTTTGCCCCCGTACGTCGTGTTGACGCGGGCCGCAGGGCGTTTTTCTGAAGAGGGTTTCTTGGGACCGAAGTATAAGCCCTTCGTCACTGGCGGCGATCCTAACCGGGACCGTTTCGAGGTCGAGGGGATCATCGCGCCGGGAATCTCCG
>JAADHY010000585.1 GCA_013151585.1 Planctomycetota bacterium | reverse complement strand
TGGCCGTCCAATACAGCCGAACTGCTCCGGTTCGGCCGTGGCCAATGGCCGGCGTGGACCGATTTCTTTATCGCTACGCTGCGAGCCCAGGCCATTCAAGCTGGCTCGGAAGAAGACATCGTGCCGATTGAAGGCGATGGCTTTCTCACATATTGAGCCGAGTTCGGGACGCTCGACTTTTTCCCGAGGCGCCGGACGATTACCAGGTTTGGCAAATTGCTGAGAACGTTCTAACGCGGTCCTTCGCGCCGCCACACTGTAGCCGAACGCGCCACGCGTTTGGCACCTCCCCGGCCAACCTGTGGCCAAGGGCTGGCGACTTCGCTTCAGCAGCCGGTAAAGACTTGCAAGATGCGCCCACGGTGCGCAGATTCTGACGTGCGCAGGCACTATCTGTTCCCACCAACGCGTTTTCGGACGGCACGGTCACGCGGATCGATCCGCAACACAAAGTTGCTCCCCATCCCGCGCGGCTGATCAAATCGGCCCCGACCAGACAAAGACAGTCTCATCAAGCCCGCGTCAGCCAATCGAGACAGCGATCCCGCAGGACGCAGGCGTCGCAAATCGGGTTGCGGGCGCGGCAAACTTGACGGCCGTGGCGGATCAATTGAACGTGGAACTCCAACACGAGCTCCCGCGGCACTTGGCGAGCTAGCTCGGTGTGCGCCTTCTCGGCGCTGGTCCGCGCCTCGATCAGGCCTAGCCGCCGACTAACGCGGTGCACGTGCGTGTCGACCGGTAGGACGGGTTTGCCGCATGCAAAGAGCAACACGCAGGCGGCTGTTTTCGGACCAACGCCGGGCATCCGGCAAAGGTACTCCATCGCTTCCTCGTCCGGCCAGTCCCGCAGAAACTCCAACGAGAGCGAACCGTGCCGCTGGTGGATGTCTTCGAGAATCGCCTTGATGCGCGGCGCCTTCTGGTTTGAGAGTCCGGCGGAGCGGATCGCGGTGGCAATGCGATTCACGGAGGCCTGACGCACGGCCTCCCAGTCGCGGAACCCATCCCTCACCCGTTCAAAGGCCGCATGGCTGTTCCGATCCGACGTATGCTGCGACAGGATGGTCGCGATAAGTTGATCGAGTACGGGACGACGTTGACGCGCACGGACCGGACCGTAGCACTTCCGAAGCCGCCGACAAAGAGCTCGCGGCGACAGCGGCCGTGGGCTGTTTTCCCAGGCACGGTGGCGCTTCATGGCGTCCTCGCGTTCAGAAGATCTGATTCCGGGCAACCGCGTCGGCAGCCCGCGTTCGTGCGGGACGGCGTTCCCCAGGGACTCGCGGGCAGTAGTCAAGTTTGTCTCGATCGCCGGATGTGGTACAGTCTTTGTGTGACAACGTCGCCTCGATTCATTTCGGTCGAGATCACTTGGCAGCTCACCTCCCTCCCATGACGGAGCTCCGCAAATGACGTTGCCCGAGCACGTGATCTGCTCCGCCATGTTGGCTCAATTCGGCATGCGCCAGAGATATGGTTGGCGCGGCGTGGCTTTGATGATCTTCGCGGGCATCGCGCCCGACTTGGATACGTCGGCCAAACTGCTGACGGACCAAGCTTTTTGGAAACTGCATCACGCGCTCGGTCACAACGTTTGGGCGGTTGCTGGTCTGTCGGCGTTGGGGGCCGGATTCGGCCGTCTGTTTGGCCGAATGACTCCGACTGGCTATGTCTTCTTGTGGTGCGTGGCCAGCTCGACCGCCCATTGCCTGACTGACGCCCTCTACTGGTGGGGCATTTTCCCGTTCTGGCCAGTCTCCGATATCGAGCTCAAGTTCGATCTCTTGGAGTACTTAGACCTGATCGTCCTGGCGATTTGGCTGGTTGGTTTGGCGGCCTTGTGCGGACGACGAGGGACAGCAACCCGCACCGGCGCCGCCGTTTTGATCACATTTGGCCTCTACGTCGCGCTTCGGGCCGCTTTGCCCGAGCCAACCGGTCTGATGAAACTGATCACGGGCGGATGGATCTACATGCCGCCTCAAGGCACGCCGGTTCTCGACTGGTGGTGAAGGAGCGAGTCGGCCGCCACATCAGGCGCCGTACTTTTCCAGTCGGCCGGCATGAGCCAACGCGTAAAGCATCAAGTACTTCGCTTCGAACTGGCCCAGCCCGCCGCAACGGCACTGCGCTTCGCCAAAGGCCTCGGAGCCGTCGAATCGGCACGTGTCGGCCGCCAGAAGCACAGGCACGGGGTGCCAACTGTGCGACCTCAGTTTGCACGGCGTGCTGTGGTCGCCGGTGACGATCAGCACGTCCGGCTTCAGGGCGGTGATCCGCGGAATGGCGGCGTCTAGCTCTTCAATCTTCTGGACTTTCTTGGCGAAATCGCCATCCTCTCCGGTCGAATCGGTGTATTTGAAGTGGACGAAGAAGAAATCGTACTCGCTCCACACCGCTCCCAACCGGTCAATCTGTTCAGAGAGATTCGTCCCGGCGTCAAGCACGTCCATTCCGACCAATCGAGCCAAGCCGCGATACATCGGATAGACGGCGATGGCCGCCGCCTTCAACCCGTAAAGTTCTTCGTACGTCGGGATCGCCGGCCGTTTGGCGATGCCCCGTAGCGTCAGGAAATTTGCGGGAGCATCCTCTCTCAAAATTTCCCGAGCCTGCCGCAAAAACTCCTTCAGCAACTCGGCGGTTCGTTGGGAGGCCTCGTCCCGAGCAATCGGATCGAGGGGCGGAACGCCGGTCGCTTGCGGGTCTGTGTCGTTGACCTCGCCGCCGAGCCCCTCGCCCCTCAACACGACCACCAACCGGTATTCCTTGACCGGCCGGACGAAGACTTCAACGCCCGACAGCTCGATCTGATCCAATTTCTCGCACAGTCGCGCTCCGATTTCACTGGCGATTCGGCCTGCTCGGCGGTCGGTGATCTGACCCTTGTCATCCAGCGTGCAGAAGTTGCCGCGAATGGCCACGTCGTTCGGCCCAAGTTCGAAGTCGATGCCGAGAGCCTCCAACACACCTCGGCCAATGTAAAATTCCAGCGGGTCGTAGCCGAACAGTCCGAGATGCCCCGGCCCACTTCCGGGCGTGATGCCCGGCAAGACAGGAATGCTCATCCCCAAGACACTACGCTGTGCCAGAGCGTCCAGGTTCGGCGTGTTGGCAGTTTCCAGTTCCGTTTTGCCGCCCGGCTCCAACGGCAAGCCGCCCAGTCCGTCCGAGACCAACAGGACGATCTTCGAGTCGTTGTCTTTTCGAAGTTGTCGAATTAACTCGTGCAAGTCTGGCATCTTCTTCCTCGCCTTTCCGTTGGACTGTTTCGACCCATGCGCTCACGGCCTGTGGAGCGCCATTCTTCTGAAGACCCGTCCGAGTTTCAACCGTCCGACGAAGTGGTCACGCAGTGGTCCGACGGGCGGGGCAACGTCGCAAGCCGACGCGGCACGAACCGGGCCCGTTGATTTTTCGAGATTTCCCAGGCTTTTCGCACCAGCAGTTTGAAAAACTGTTTGACTGGCGCGACCGGCATGGATACAGTATAGGTTGCTAACAGGACGGGTTGGTCCGTGGGGTACGCACCATGAGGCAGGAGTATACGGCAGACCCGTCCGCGGATGCGGTATCCAAGTGCAGGCAACTCCCCGATAGGAAGTTCCGAGGAGGCAAAGCACGATCGCTGAAGCCGCACCGACGGCGCGAAAAGAAAATGTTCGCCGTCTTTGGAACGTCGTTGAGTGTGTACAAATGGCCCAATCCTCGATGTGGGCAGAGAGTAATAGACACGACGGGGTTCCGTCTGGTCATGGTCATTTTTCGATGGAGAGGAGCGGTTGGATGAAAGCCAAGTTTCACGGAGGACGAGATGGAAATACAGATACGGGATAGGGCTACGAAGCAAATCGCAGAGTGTGTGGAACGGCTGGTTCGATCCCGAACGGGGGGACGTATCCGAGATCTGAGAGTGGAAGTGACGAGCGGAGAAATCATTCTCTCGGGACGAACGACGACATACTACGACAAGCAACTGGCGACCCACGCGGCGCTGGCGGCTCTGGAAGACCTTAGCCTCACGAACGAGATCGAGGTCTGTTAGCTAGCAACGTCATCGGCACTTCGGTTGACGGACGGAACCGAAAGATCGGGGTCGTATCACTTTCAGCCACGTCCCCACCTTTATTCTTCTGCAGTTCTCGGCACACCGCTACAGAGCTGCTCGCCGAAATGGGCGTTGCCTATTCTTCCCCCACTTGCTCCTCTAGCCCAAGTTCCCCAGTTGAGGGCGAATTTGGGCGATTTTGAAATTCTTTCGGGCGGTTTTTGGACGTAAGTCCTTTGGCGATGGTCGC
>JAADHY010000044.1 GCA_013151585.1 Planctomycetota bacterium | reverse complement strand
GACAGTTATCACATTTACGGCAGCAATTTGGCTGAGTTCGAGGCGAGGTTTTTGCGAGCCGTCGAGAACCGCACGTTCGAGCAACGCACGATGCGGTACGAGGACGTGCGCGACCTGATGGAAGAAGCTCGGCCCATGATTCTGGAAAAAGCGAAGAGCATGTGAGATGCGTGGCTTCCGTTTTGCGGCGACGTTGTTCCTCCTAACCAATGCGGTGATCTCGGCCCACGCGGCTCCGCCGTGGCCTCCTCGCGTGCAGACCGTGTTGGATGTCACCCAGCCGTTACGGTTCGAGCGAGGCGAGCGATTGCCCCTTTACCTTTGGCCGGCGATGAACGCTGGCGAGTTGACCGACAGGCAAGCGGAGACGCTCGTTCGAGAGCTGAACCGTCGCGGAATCGGGCTGATCAGTTCGTGGTCGCCGCGCCGGCGGGAGAGTTCGCTGCGAGAGGCGATGACGATCGCCCGCGTCCAAAAGAAGCTCGGCTTGCGGGTCAACGTCAATGCAACGGCCTGTCTGTCTCGGTTCTTCAACGGCGACGTGAAGACGGCGCACATCGACGATCAGGGGCGGCCTTTTTGGGATGAGTCATTCGATGTCCGAGGCGGAAAGCATCACATGGGCTGCCCGTTTACGCTGACGGACCGGGCCCGGGCGATTCGTCAGCAGGTCGAATTTTTCACGAGCGCTTATGAATCGGCCTCGCTTGCGCTGGATTTCGTCTTCGTCGATTGGGAGATCGACGGGCCGCTCGAAGTGAACGGCGCTCACGAAGCCGCTCGGCGATGCGTCCGATGCCGAAAGCACATCCCAGACATCGAGAACTTTCTTGCGTTCCAAAAAGCGGTGCGCGACTTGCGCAGCGATCTGCAACGGGCCGTTTTCGCCCGGCCCATTCTTGAGTCCTCTCCAAAGGCGCTGGTCGGCAATTACGGCATTTATCCGCACGACGGCTTCCGCTACTGGTACGACTATTACGAAACGTTCGTGGAGGGCCAGCCCTTTATCGCTGACCAAGACGCCAAATACCGGCATTGGGCCAATGAGTTCGCAGCCACGGGATATACCTGCGCCATGCCCGTTGTCTACACGTGGTATCCGACGTTCCGATGGTATGACTTCGACGACCCAGACTACCGCTGGTTTTACAACATGCTGCTGGTGGCGAGCAACGCGGGGCGAAACACGCCGGCCGATGTCCCGATCATTGCCTTCGTTCACTGGCACACGACCGCTCCACCGCCCGATCCCGATCCACAAGTCAAGCAGTTCAGTGGCAAACGGTACCAAGAACTGCTTTGGCATATGCTGCTGCGAGGGACGGACACCTTTTTCCTCTGGTGTATGGCCAAAGAGGATGCTGAAGAAGTGCGGCTGGTTCACCAGGTCTACGCGGAGGCTCAGAAGTACGGCGAGTTTCTCCAGCGAGGCACGCCCGTTCTTTTTGACGTGCCGCAGCAGCCCGGGCCGGTGATTTCCGCGATCAGGCTGGGCAACGAAGCTCTGCTGTGCCGCAGTGATTTCGGAAACCACAGCGGTCCGGTCGAGGTGACGATCGCCGGGCGAACCATCCGGATTCCGCGAGCCACGGAGCCGGTCCTGCGGGTGCGGCTGCGATGAGGTCCCCGCGGCGACCAACAAGCGAGAGAAGGATCATGCGGCGCGAATGTCAACGTTCAGGGGGAGAGCTGGCGCAGTTCGTGCGTTCCCCACGCCCGGGGCTCCGGGGAGCGGCCTCGATGCTCGCGCGAAGTGTTTGTCGTGCCCTGAAAGGGTATGGTCAAAAACAACGACTTGCTCGACAAGCTCGTAACTTGACGCGCGAACACACGAATCACAGACAGCAAGTCAAGTCCTCTTTCGCCTTCAGGCGAAGGTCCGGCGAACTGGGATGATGACAGCAAGACGCGAACAGGATCAAAACCGCACCATTTGAAAGGACAGCGTGATGACTCGCGAAAACGACAGAACGTTCAGCGTTTTATTCGGCCAAGCCTCGCGAAGGCAGTTCTTGAAGGGAGTGGTGAGCTCGACGGCGGCTCTGGCGACGGGCGGAGGGGCTGCGCTGTCAACGCGGCGAGCAGTCGGTGCGGCCGAGCCGACACGTGAGCCGAGCGGCGTCACTCGGCTCTCGGACCACGTACTGGTTTACCACGGTCCGACGAACGTGGGCATCGTCCGGAACGGGGCGGAAGCTCTGCTGATCGACTGCGGGGACGGGAGCGTCGCCGAGGTTCTGTCCCGAATCGGTGTCCGCAAGGTAACACAGTTGGTCTTCACGCATCACCACCGCGACCAGGCATGTGGAGCCAACCGGTTCGTCGAGTCCGGCGCGAAGACGGCCGTGCCGGCTGCCGAAAAGAACCTCTTCGCTGATCCGTCCGCCTATTGGAACAATGACGGAAACATCTTTCGCGTTTACCGGACCTTTCGGCCGGACCACCTGACGTTGATCGAACCGATCCGCGTCGACCGTGAGCTCAAAGATGGCGACGAGCTCATTTTCGGTTCAGCACGCATCCGCGTCCTGGCCACGCCCGGACACACCGCGGGTAGCCTGAGTTTCGTGGTCGAAGTGGACGGGCAAACGGTCGTCTTCTCCGGAGATTGCATCTTCGATGCCGGCCAAGTTTGGGACCTTTACAGTCTGCAAAAAGGCTTCAGCAAAGGCGGACGCACGATCGGCGGCTATCACGGCTTTATGGGGGACCGCTGGCGGTTGGTCGAAAGTCTGAACCGAATCAAACAGGTTGGGGCAGGAGCGCTGGTCCCGTCGCACGGCCGGATCATGTTTCATCCCGACCGTGCGATCGACTTGCTGGCCGAACGCTTCGAAGCCTGCTACGAAAACTACGTCTCGATCAGCGCCCTGCGGCATTACTTCCCCGAACTGTTCACCGACTACGCCGGCCGCCCGGGCCAGATGCCGATTCGGCCCGGGTTTCCGCCGCCGAAATGTCTGCAGCATTTTGGGACCACTTGGATGCTGGTCTCGCAGACGGGAGCGGCTTTTGTGATGGACGTCGGTTCGCCACGAATCGTCACTCAGATCAAACAGAAGCTTCAACGCGGCGAGATCAAAAGCGTCGAAGGGCTTTGGGTAACTCACTATCACTTCGATCACACCGCCGGCATCGTGGACTTTCAGCAGGCCTTCGACTGCCCCTGCTACGCCGACCGCCGGTTGGCTCAAGTGCTCACCCAACCATCTGCCTGGCGATTGCCGTGTGTGGACCCGCGTCCCATCCGCGTTCACCGGCCCTTGGAAGACGGGCAGTCGTGGCAGTGGCACGAATTCAAGATGACCTCTTACTACTATCCCGGCCAGACACTTTATCACGACGCGCTGCTGGTCGAACACGGGGATTTGCGGATGCTTTTTGTCGGCGATTCGCACACCATGGCCGGCCTGGACGACTATTGCACGTACAATCGCAACTGGTTGGGCCGTGGTGTTGGCTTCCAGTATTGCCTTTCGCTGATCGAGCAACTCAAGCCGACGCACATGTTTAACTGCCATGTTAACGACGCCTTTACTTTCACGCGGCGAGAGATCGCCTTTATGCGGAAAAAACTGAACGAACGCGAGAAGCTCTTTGGGGAACTGCTGGCCTGGGATCACGCCAATTACGGCACGGACCCGTCTTGGGTCCGTTGCGATCCGTACATGCAAAAGGTGACCGCAGGCCAGAAAGTACGGTTTGAGGTCGTCGTGACGAATCACTCGGTCGAACCTCAGCCGACGGCAGTCCGCGCCGTCCCGCCGAAGTCTTTGGGAGCGGCGCCGAGCGACTGGAGCGAGCGTCGCGCGGCGGCCAAGGCCGAGACGCGGTTCCCGTTGGCCCTGGCGATTCCCAGCGGCACGAAGCCGGGCCGCCACGTCATCGCTATCGACGTCCGCCACGGGGCACGCCGGCTTCCGCAGTTCGCGGAGACCATCATCGAGGTTGCCGCCGGAGGGTAAGGCGGCCCAAAGGACTGTTTCCCGCTTTCCCGCCGGACCCGCCGGAGACGTCTTGGCGGGAGCGCGGACCGGGATATAATTATGGGGCGCCCACTGGGCGGTTCGGATGGACGAAAGAGGGACCGACTCGGGCGATGTGACGACGTAGACTCAACCAATAAGGAAGGGCCAACACGATGCTGTTTTTTGATCCGCTTTACCTGATCATGATCGCTCCGGCGCTTTTGCTGATGTTCTGGGCGCAGATTCGGGTGAAGAGTGCGTTTGCACGCGGGATGCGAGTCCCGGCTCCGCTGAGCGGAGCGGCGGCAGCCCGGTACATTTTGGACCACGCCGGGTGCCCG
>JAADHY010000107.1 GCA_013151585.1 Planctomycetota bacterium | reverse complement strand
ATGGACGGCCGCACCCTAATCGCCTCTCAAGAGGAGCTGGAGCCCATCGCCGATCCTGCCGAGCACGAATTCGACCTGACACGATCTTTCCGTGACGAGAACCTGCCACTTTGTGAAGGGCCAGAACGAGGCCGATCGGGCGAGCATGAGGGCTCGGGAGAGACGGCCATTTCTTTTGACGACGAATCGCGGCGGCAGCGCTATCGGATTCTCGAAAAAATTGGCGAGGGAGGTTTCGCTGAGGTCTACCTGGCCAGGGACGAGCAACTGGACCGTCTGGTCGCTTTGAAAACACCCATGCATGGGACGCGTCTGAGCTTGGAGACGCTGAGGCAATTCGCAGTGGAAGCGCGAGCGGCCGCGCAGCTCAATCACCCGAACTTGGTCGCGGTGCACGATTCGGGACTTTTCGGGGATTCGGGGTATATCACCTATTCCCACTGCTCGGGGCCGACGCTGAAAGAATGGATTGCAGCCCGGGAAACCCCCGTGCCCGTCCGGATGGCTGCCGAGATTCTGCTCCAGTTATGCGACGGCATCATGCACGCCCACAGCCGCGGGATTCTGCATTGCGATCTGAAACCGTCGAACATTCTGCTGGAGCCGCAAGTGGATGACGCAGGTCGTCCTCGGGACGCCTCCATCAAAGGCTTCCCGTTTCTCCCGAAGACGGGCGATTTCGGTTTGGCCAAATTTCTGAACGCGCCCCCGCCCGCGTCGTCGCGGGCGGCCATCGCAGGAACTCTCGCCTACATGGCTCCCGAACAGGCCGCTGGTGACCAGGAGGCGATCAGCATGGCGACCGACACTTACGGCCTCGGGACGATCCTCTATGAACTGCTGACGGGCGTTCCCCCAGTGGCCCCGCCGCCGAAAGCACGCTTGGCTTCGCTGCTGCGACACATCCAAACGGTGCCGGCTCTCCCACCGCGGCAGTTGCGACCGGATATTCCCAAGGACTTGGAAGCGATCTGCCGAAAATGTTTGGAGATCGATCCGGAGAAGCGGTACGGTTGCGTCAGCGATTTGGCGGATGACCTGAAACGTTTTCTTGATCGATGCCCTGTCGCCGCCCGGCCCTCATCTTTCGCACGCCGCTTGCAACTCGGGATGGTGCGGCACCCAGTTTTGACGGTGGTGGCCGTCGTGTTTTTTTTGGCGCCAGCCGTAATGATTGCGGGACTGGCGTGGCACGCGCAGGCTTTGGCTCATCTCAACCAGCAGTTGCGGGAATCTGTGGTCACCGCCGAGCGGGCTCGGCGCAGCACAGAAACCAGCCGGGCTGAACTGCTCCATCAGATTTACGCCACGGACATGAACCGGGCCTATCAAGCCTGGCAACAGGGTGACCCTTATGAGTACGAAGTCTTGCTGCGTAAGTACCGTCCGAAACGAAATGACGCGGACGTTCGGACTTTGCCGTGGTACTTCTTGCGCCGGCTGGGGCAGGTCGGGAGCCGGCCGATCGCTTTTCCCGGTGATTCGCTTTACTCTGTCTGCGTTTCGCCGGCAGGTGATCGAGTTGCCGTCGCCGGCAAAAAGGCGATCGTGTACGTGTTCGACGCGCGCGACTATTCCGAGATTCTTGCGTTCGATACGGCTCAGAAGGAGGTCAACAGCGTTCAGTTTTCCGAGGATGGACAGCGGCTTCTCACCGCGGGCGACGACGGAACGGTTCGGTTCTGGGAGGCCCGGACCGGCCGGTTGTTGCAAACGATTTCGGCACATCCTGAGGCCAAAGCGTTTTGGGCGCTTTATTCGCCTGATGGCGGCACGCTAGCTACCGCGGGAAACGAACCCATCGTCCGGCTGTGGAATGTGGTCGACGGAAAACTGTTGGCGGAACTGCCGCATCCGGGCTCTGTGGAAACAATCACATTCTCACCGGACGGCCGATCGTTGGCCGTCGCCGCTCGGGCGCGCCAGTTGACGATTTGGGACATCTCCCAACGCCGCCGACCGATTCGCCGAGAAATCGTGGCGGCCGATCCGGCGTCGCGGCTTCTGACCGTGGCTTTCTCCCGAGACAGTCGATTGGTCGCCGTCGGAACTGTTTTCGGTTGGGTCCGAGTCTTCGACGCTCGCACCGGAAAAGGCTGTCATAGCTGGCGCAACTTGGACGGAGTCCAGGTTGTAGCCTTTTCCCCGTCCGGCGATTTTCTCGCGGCTGGAGACCGCGGCGGGACGATCCGAGTCTGGGAGGTGGGTCGAGACGTTGGGACTCCGGGACAGCTCTTGCGCTCATGGCCGGCTCACGACGGTCGTGTTTATGCACTAAGCTTTTGGAAAGACGGAAGGCGGCTGGTCTCGGCTGGCGCCGACGGATTCGCTCGGGTTTGGCAAGACTGGGAAACCACGGTAGAGCGAACATTGGATTTCGGCGCTTTGGCAATCGAACCGGAAAAGCTGGCTCGCCTCCACGACATCATCACGATTCCAGGAACCAGTCTTCTGTTGGCGGCTCACCGAACGGACCGCCCCCGCATCTGGTCGGCAGCCACCGGACGTCCGGTCGGCGAGTTGCCGACCAACAGAAAAGGCTGGCTGAAAGTGGCCGCCTCGCCGGACGGTCGCCTTTTGGCCGCCGCCACGGACGACGGCGTCGTCGCGGTGTGGGAAGCAAAGTCGGCCAGGCAAATCGATGAGTTTCACGTTGCCACGGACGGGAAACTCTGGGCGGGAACATCGGCCCTGTCGTTTTCGGGGGACAGCACCAAGCTGGCCCTCGCCATTCGAGACAATCGACCGGAGGAGGTCCACATCTTTGACCTCGACTCTGGCGAAAAACTTCCTTTCAATGGTTGTGTCGAATGCGACTCGTTGGCCTTCAGCGCCCGGAACGGGCCTCGCGGATTGGCGATGGCTGTTCTGAATGACCTTTGGGTCTTCGACTCGCGCACATTGGAGCGAACCGCTGTGTGGGAAGGCCACACCAACACGGTGAACGAAGTCGCTTACAGCCCGGACGGCCGGTGGATCGCGACCGCGAGTGACGACCGTCGGATTTTGCTCTGGGACCTGGAAGGTTCTCCGACTCCTGTTCCGTTACTCGGACATCGTTGTGAAGTGCTCGAGCTAGCCTTCACGGATGACAGTATGTCGCTGGTGTCGGGAGACAAGAACGGTCGCGTGTGCATCTGGGATATCCGGACGCATCGGCTTTCGCTGCAATTCCGCCGATCCGAGGCTCCAGTCAACGCTTTGGCCGTCAGTTCCGATTCGCATCATCTCGCTGTCCTGTACGGCGACACTTCGGCCCATAGCGAAACGCAGGTCGTGGTTTACGACACGAGCTTGGTCGATCAGCCGTAAGCGATTTTCTCTTGGTGTCGCGGAAAGCCGGCGACGGACCGCCGAACGCGTGGGCCGCCAATTCTCTGAAAACGCGTCGAACTGATGCACACTTTGACTGCTGTCGTGGTATAATCGCGGACGGTCCGGAGCTCCGCCGGATGGGGATGCAAAAAGGGGGAGCTTTCAAGTCGAGACCGGGCGAGGAAGGCGGAGAAGGCAAAGGCAGTTCATGACAGTGCAGCAGGAGTGGATCGATCGAGTTCGGCGCCGCATCCGAATTGCACTTTGGGCCGAATTCTTAGCGGATTGGCTGGCCGCTCTGCTGATTTGCCTGGGTGGAGCGACTCTTCTGGTGAAGTTGATCTGGCCCTCGTTGTGGCCGGACGTACTCTGGCTGACGATCGCATCGCTCCCCATCGGTTTGGCGGCCTGGCTGACTTCGCGGCGGCAGCAATGGTCGGTGCGAGAGGCAGTCGCTCTGTTGGATACCCAATTGAAGGCCGGCGGTCTGTTAATGACGCTGGCAGAGGTCCCGTCCGCGTCGTGGCAAGACCGGTTGGCCCAATCGGAGGAAAAATGGCGCGCGTGTCTGCCCCGGTGGCGTCCGGTCCGGCTTGTTCGCCGATTGGCGTTGCCAATCGTGTTTGCCGTCGGAGCGTGTTTTGCGCCGCTGCGCGAAGCCTCCCCCACGCCCATATTGCAGAACACCGCCGGCCAGCAGGCCAGCCAGCGGCTGGTCGAATTGTTGGAGCAGATGGAAGAATCGCCTTTGGTTGAGGAAAAGGCGGAGCACGAGCTGCGGGAGCAGATCGAACAGTTGGCAGAGCAGACGCGGCGCGAACCGTTGTCACGTGAGAAGTGGGAAGCGCTGGACGCGTTGCAAGAGCGATTGCGGAACCGCTTGGACTCCACGTCCCAGAATCTGGATCGGCTCCGTTCGGCTGCCGCGGCGCTGTCAGCAGCGGCAACCGAGGACGGGACGGAACTGACGCCAGAGCAGGCCCAAGAATTGGAACAAGATGTCTTGAAGGCGCTGGAGCGGCTAGCGAAATCGCGACGGCTGTCCGAGTTGCCGCCGCGGCTACGCGAAGCCCTGCAGCAGATGCGGTCGAGCGGTTCGTTCCGCCTCCCGAGTGATCCGAAACTGCGAGAGCAGATGCTCTCGGACTTGAAGGATTTCTTGGATCGCGAGGCCGAGCGGCTGGAACAGTTGCGGGAGAAAGTCGAGCCGGCTCCGGGCGGCACCTGACAGGCCTGCGGCGAGTCCCATTCAGGAAGCACCTGACAGGCCGCCGGAAATCGTCCCGGTCGGGGCGGAATCAATCGTGGTCGCGGGGATGCCCCGATGACGTGGGGGCTGGAACCGGAAGATCAGCGAGCGAAATTCCAAGAAGTTGTTTTGCCGCCAGGGTACTTGGATCAGCCGGCTGACACGGTGATCGGCATCACGCGCAAGGCACCTGAGGTGGCACCGGCCGAGTCGGCCCCGCGGACGGCCGCGCGGACGACCGGAGCGACGGCCGGGCACGAAACGTGGCGGCGCAAACTGGCCCCGCGCCATCGCCGCGTCGTCCGCGAGTACTTCCGGACGAAGTGACGAATATCAAGAAGCCCGGCTCTTGCTCGGTTCCCTCAACCGAAGTGCACAGCACCCGGTGGAACCGGTCGCCCAACGGCGAGTGCGACCGCCGGCCTCCAATAAGAAGCAAATCGCAGGCGAAAGGAGACAGTTGCCTTGAGCGAGCTTATCAACACAAATGATCCGCATCATGCAGACGGCACGGCAGACCAAGCTTCGGCCCCTCTGTTGACTCCCGAGGAAGTTGCCGAGGCTCAGGGGATGACGACTCGGATTCTGGAGGGATTGGAAACGGCCATCCTCGGCCAGCGTGAGCTGTTGGAGATGGTTGTCATCTGCCTGCTGGCTCGCGGGCACATGTTGTTGGAAGGCCTGCCGGGGTTGGGCAAAACGGAACTGGTCAAGGCATTGGCGCGGCTGCTCGGGCTCAGCTTTCAACGGATTCAGTTCACTCCGGACCTTTTGCCGACGGACATCATCGGCGCTCCGATTTTGGAAGAGCACGAAGGCAGCCGTCGGTTGGTGTTTCATCGCGGGCCGATCTTCGCAAATCTGGTTTTGGCCGACGAGATCAACCGGGCGACTCCCAAGACGCAGGCGGCCCTGTTGGAAGCCATGCAAGAACGTCGAGCGACCGTGCTGGGCGAATCGCACGCCCTACCGACGCCGTTCTTCGTCTTGGCGACTCAGAACCCGATCGAGCTCGAGGGCACTTATCCGTTGCCCGAAGCGCAAGTTGACCGGTTCACGTTCAAGCTGAACGTGCCGAATGTTTCGACGGAGACGCTGCAGGAAATCATCTCAACACGCCGCCACGGACGCCCCCCGGATTTGGAAGAGGTTTGCTCAGCCGCTGAACTGGATCGGCTGTTTGCGTACGTGGACCGCGTGCATCTGCCCCAAGCGGTGGCGAACTACATTGCCCGGCTGGTCACAGCGACCCATCCGGAAGGCGAGGAGGCTCCGCAAGAGGTGCGGCAATTTGTGAAATACGGGGCATCCCCGCGAGCGGCCATCGCATTGGCTGAAACGGCTCGAGCGGCGGCTGTCTCGGTGGGCAAGCCGAATGTCGGCTTCGACGAAGTGCGTCGCGTCGCGCATTGTGTGCTCGGGCACCGCCTCATTCTTGACTACTCCGCGCGTCTGGACGGCTGGACGCCACGCCGCATGGTCGACCGTCTGTTACAGGCCGTCCCAGACGTGGCACGGGAATTGCCGGAGGACTTGAAGGCATGAACGATGCTTTCCTCGTGGAGCTTCGGCGCTCACGCCGCCGGTTGGCGATTCGAAGGGCAGCGTCAGGGCCCCATCAGTGGGCTCGTGTGTTCCTGATCGTGGCCGTCATCCTTGCCCTGACACTTTGGCGGCCAGCCACGGGCTGGAGCCAGACCCAGACATTGACGGGAGAGGATCTGCTCATCTCGGTCAGCTCCCGATGGGCGGGGGGTGGCCAAGGCGGCTATCATCCTGTTCGATTTCAGGTCGTGAACCGAGGCAAGAGTCGGACGTTGACCTTTCGCATCAGTCCGATCGACCGACGGTACCTCTCGCTACCCACGGTGCAGCGGACCATTTCGATCGAGTCGGGGGCGGCGGTTCGCTTTACGTTAAATGTTCCGTTGGTCGGAGCGGGAGGCTATGCGGTCCTGTCGGTGCACGACGAGCGGGGACGCCGAGTCCGGAGTTTGAGTGGCAGCAGTTTGAATTTAGCGGAGCCGATGGAAAGCACGGTGGGCCTGCTCGTGATCGCGCCGCGTATGGTCGACTGCGGCCCGTTCGAAGATGCTGTTGAGTTTTTGAACCGTACGGCGGGAAAGGTCTATTGGAGGGGAAGATCGCGGACTGGGTACGCGCAGGCAGTCACCCCCGACTCTTTGCCGGATTCCTGGATCAGTTACAGCGGGCTGGACCTGGTCGCGATCTCGCTGGAAACGTTCGAAAAGCTTTCCTCAGCGCGTCGTTCCGCTTTGCTCGATTGGGTCCGCCAAGGGGGGAACCTGATCGTGTACGATGTGGGCGAGGATCCACAGGGGTCGCGCCGACTCGACGTCGCTCTGGAGCTATCCCGCCAAGCCGCGGTCGCAGCAAACTGGCGTCGAGTGCGGGCGCAGGAGTATCCTGGCTTTAAGATCGAGCAGGAACAATCGGAACACACGCAACCTCGGCGGACCGCGACACCAAGCGCGAAGAAAGCGGGCGGCGGACGGCTCTTGACCCACCCGGAATGGCCCGCCAAGCAGAATCTTTTCTCAATCCGAAAGCTGATGCTTGGTCAAATCATCGCTTTCCCGCGCGACCCTTTTCCCGGTACCCCAAACGACTGGGCTTGGCTGCTGAGCGTTCTCACCAAAAGCCGGTACGACTGGGCATGGCGACACGGCCTGACCGCGCGGGACGAAAACCCGAACTTCCTGGAATTCCTGATCCCCGGAATTCGCACGGTGCCCGCTAAGTCCTTCGTCGTTCTTATCACCCTGTTTACCCTGGTCATCGGGCCGGTCAACTTCTTCTTTTTGAAGCGGCGCAACCGGCTGTATTTGGTGCTGCTGACGATTCCGTTGATCGCGTTTCTGACCAGTATGACCTTGTTTGCTTACTCGGTCGTAGCACACGGCGTTTCGGTCCGGTCGCGTGTGCGGAGCCTGACCGTCGTCGACCAGAAAGCAAAGCGATCGGTGACAGTGGCCCGCGTGGCTTTGTACGCGGGACTGGCTCCGTCAGAGGGACTGCGGTTCTTGCCGGAGACGGCCGTCTATCCCATCTGGCCGCCGGAGCAGTCGTTCCAAACCGGAGTGGTGGATTGGACCAGCGCGCAGCATCTTCGCTCCGGCTGGCTGGCGTCGCGGACCCGCACTCAATTCCTCGTGACGACCTGCCGCGCGGAGCGAGGGCGCTTGGACGTGTCCCCACCGAAAGATGGCCAACTGACGATCGCCAACGGATTCGAGTGGAAGCTGACCG
>JAADHY010000628.1 GCA_013151585.1 Planctomycetota bacterium | reverse complement strand
TCCCGCGAGCTCCGCCGCCCAACCAGCGCCGAATCACGACATACACGGCGTAGCCACCCAGACCTCCGACGACCGCCATGTGCAGCACATTAGCTCCCAAAGCCATCAAGCCCCCGTCGGCAAACAGGATGCACTGCACGACCAAGACCATCGTCATCGCAACGCACGCCGCCCAGGGCCCCAGAACAGCCGCCGACAAGACTCCGCCCAGCAAGTGTCCCGAGACCGGAACAACGCCCAGGGGGAAGTTCACCATCTGGCCGGCAAAGACCAGCGCGGCCATCATACCAGTCAATGGAATGGTGCGGTCGGCCAAAGCCGTTTTCATACGGTGCAAACTGTAGCCCACCGCTCCGGCCGACACGACGCCGGTCGCCACACAGACTTCGGTACTCAAAACGCCGTCGGGAATGTGCATTGCGGGGGCTCCTTCGCAACTGATCCGGGGCGCACGACGCTCTTTGTGATTACGACATCCGGCCGCAGTGGACCGGTCCCCTCTCCCGCGTGCGGGAGAGGGTGGCCGCCGAAGGCGGCCGGGTGAGGGCTCTCCGATCGGTATCAAACAGGAAACGCAAGGCGCTAGGCTCCGGTGCGCAGCGTCAAGCGTGAGCGGAACGCGCTAGCGTCCGGTCGCGTTGCCGGCCCAAGCGTGCAGGCCGCTGGGACCGCACGCTAGCGCGTTGCGTTGACTCCGTTGGGGTTAGCCCGGGTTGAGCGGAGCGTCTCTCGAGACCTCTGCGCCGACTCGAGCCATTGTGCCCCCCTCATCCGCCCTTCAGGCACCTTCTCTCCCCGGACGGGTGCAAAAAGGACTTCGTTTTGCACACTGACTTCCGAGTGTGGCCGCCCAGCCATACAAACCCCGTCGTGCGCCCACATAGCATGGTCGCAGTTTTTTTCGTTGACAGAACACTCGTCTGTCACGCGCGCAACTGAGCGGCCAGCTTTTGCTCGCAAGCGCGGATGACCGCTTGCTGCATCTGTTCGACTTCTTCGTTTGTCAGCGTGCGGTCGGGCGAGCGGTAGCTGAGCCGCACCAGGTAGGATTTCTTGCCCGCCGGCAGTTGCTTGCCGCGGTACTCGCCGCCGAAGCCGACCCGGTCCAACAATGGGCCGGCGGCCTCGCGGACTACCGATTCCAATTGCGCCCACGTGACCGTTTCGTCCAACACGAAATTCAAGTCGCGCGGCACGGCCGGATACCGAGGCAGCTCTTGGTAGGTCGGCACGAGTTGAGAGTGGCGTTCCAGAACGTCCAATCGCAGTTCGGCCACGACGGGCGTGTTCTGCAAGTCAAGCCGGTCGGCGACGTCCGAGGCGATTTCGCCCAGCCATCCCCACGGCTCTCCGTTCAGAAGCACGTCGGCTCCGCGGCCCGGGGCAAACTGAGCGATGCGGCTCGGCTGGAGCGTCACCACGGCTTCGCGGTTGACGGCCGCGGCGATGGCCTCAACCACGCCCTTCACATCCACGAACGGCCGTCCCGCCACCAGCCCGATCATTCGGGGCTCGGCTTCGCCGTCGCCCGGCACCGCCGCCAGGTAGACATCCGCCACTTCGAACAGTTCGGCGTTCGCGTTCCCGTGACGCTCATTGTCACGCCGAAGCTGGAGCAAGCTGGGAATCAAACTCTGACGCAACAAGTTTTCCTGGCGGCGCGACGAATGATCCACGGAAAGCGGCTGGCGGTCCGGATAGGGCACGAATGTCTGAAACAGCTCCCGGCTGACAAACGACATGCTGATTGCTTCGAAAAAGCCCGCGGCCACCAGCACGTCGCGGACGCGGTCGGTGATGCGATCGCGGTGCGTTTTTTCGCTCAGCTCGAGCGGCACCGGGGCATCTTCGGGGATTTTGTCGTAACCGTAGATCCGGGCCACCTCTTCGATCAGGTCGGCCTCGCGCGTCAGGTCGCGACGCCATGACGGGGCCACGAACGCGGCCCGCTCGGCCGTCGGCTCATCGACCAAAGTCAGCCCGAGAGCCTTCAAGATGCGGATCGCCTCGTTCCGGGGCACCTCAATGCCCAGAATGCGCGCGATCTGAGCGAATCGGAGCGGAATGGCTGGCCGCTGCGGCTGGATCGGCCGGCCGGCAAAAACCGGCTCGTCCAACAGCTCACCGCCCGCCACCTCCAGGATCAACTCACAGCAGCGGCGGCTGGCCCAGTCGAGCTGCTCGGGGTCGACGCCCCGCTCGAACCGATACGAGGAATCGCTATGCAAGGCCAGTCGGCGCGCCGTGGTGCGGATCGAGACCGGATCGAACTGAGCCGTCTCGATGAGCACGTTGGTAGTCGTCTGGCTGATTTCCGTCTCGAGCCCGCCCATCACGCCACCGATGGCCACCGGCCGGTCAGCGTCGGCGATGATGCACATCTCCGGCGTCAGCTCGTACTGCCGCTGGTTGATCGCCACAATCGTCTCGCCCGGCCGCGCCCGCCTGACGACGATTCGTCGCTCGTGCAGCTTGTCAAAGTCAAACGCGTGCAGCGGCTGCCCACATTCCATCAGCACATAGTTGGTGACGTCCACCACGTTGTTGATCGTCGCGATGCCCAACGTGCGGAGCCGCCGAGCCAACCAGTCGGGACTGGGCCCGACTTTCACCCCTCGAATCACTCGAGCGAAGTACCGAGGGCACAGGTCTTCGCAGTCGATCCGGACTGAAGTGACATCGGCCGTTTTCTCGGGCACAGTTGAGACTGCCGCCTCTGGAACCCGCAGCTCACGACCGAACAACACACTGACTTCCCGTGCGACCCCGATGTGTCCCAGGCAGTCAGGCCGGTTGCTGGTGACCTCCAGGTCGATGGCTGTGTCGCCGTCGACCTCACTGACTTCCTCCAGATTCAGCCCGGCCATCGTCAGCCGCGAGGTCAACTCCTCCACGGACATGTCCAGCCGAACGTATTGCGAAAGCCACTCCCAACTCACAATCATGGTTTTGCGAATTCTTTCTCGACGGGCTTATCGTTATTCTTCGTGGCGCAAGGCCGAGTCCTCGCCCTCAGCCGGTAGCTGGAATACTCTATCGCTCCCTTTCTCGAAAAAAAAGCCCGAAGCGGCTCGGTCTGGGCACCCCTCATTCCGTGACACCCGGCAGGTGTCACCCACTTGGCACCGCGTGCCCAGAGGGATACTCAGGGGCGAAGTCCTTGGCTAGCGTCTTCCATCAGATGGCCAGGGCAGAAAGTCGGCCTTGGCCGGCTAGGCGGGCTTGTTGGCCGCCGGAGGAGCTCTTATGCTGCACGTGGACGCCGAAGACGCGGGGAAAGGACGATCGCATGGAACGCCTGTCGTACCCTCCGGTTACTGAAGAACTTCTGAAGGACGTTGTCCGGCGCATTGTCGCGGCCGGATCGCCCCAGAAGATCGTCGTTTTTGGATCACACGCTCGCGGCTGGATGCGGAAAGGCGACAGCGATCGACGAACGTTGATGCAGAGCCTGACGGCTGGCGGGCCGTACGACACTGCTTGTTTCCACGGCCAGCAAGGCAGCCGAAAAGTATCTGAAGGCCATCCTCGCGTTGGCCGGTGAGCCGATTCCACGAATCCACGGTCTGGAGGACATCTACGTCGTAGTCTGAACGTCGTTCCAGAGTTGTGCTTGGACCGCTTACAACTGTCGGAACTCACGCCTTACGCTGTCCAGCTCCGAAACGACACGGACTTCTGGCCGGACGAATCCGATGCGCGACAAGCGCTGGATGTGGCCAATCAAGTGCGAGCCGCTGGTTGCTGCCGTTCTGCCGGCCGACGCCTTGCCGTGATACGCCAAAGGCGGGGGACACGGCCATACGCTGGGCCGGGCCGCTCGCTACTGATCGAGAAAAACCGAGACGAACGCGCGCAGCTTTTCGGCCGGGTAAAGGCAAAAGGAGTACTCGCGGTCCTGAAGGATGGCGTTGGCTCGGAGTTGCCGGTCCACGTCGGCCAGCTTCTGCTCGATTTCGCGCCGTCGGTCCGCTACGAAGGGCGCCAGGCACGCATTGACCTGTTGGAACTTCCGGTACCGCTCGGCGTTGGCTTGTCGGCGTTGGCGCCGCTGCGAGCGGCTGAGGCCGCTGGTGCGAGCGGCATGCTGCTCGGCAATGAGCCGCTCTTTCTCGGCGATCCATCGATCCGCCTCGGGATGGACTCCGCGCTGCAAGTGACGCTGCGGGTTGAAAGCCAGGTCTCGCAGCAGACGGTGCAGCTCCGTCCGATCCGCTTCGCTCACGTCGTAGGCGGGCGGCCCCGGCAGATGCAACGTGTCAGCGCCGGCTGCTCCAGTCCAAAAAACTCCGCGATGATCTCGTCCGTCAGCTCATCGTACTTCGCCCCGCCGATGCCGTGGACGAACAAGTCGGCCAGCAAAAGGCGGGCGAACATGGTCGTCGTAAGCGCTCGCGGCCGCAGGCGCACGCCGTCCCGTTCCAGTTGATCCAGCACGGCCAGGGCATCCGGCGCGTCCTGATCCGGCCGGAGCGGCAAGCGGGCGAACGGCTGCTCGCCGTCGTGCAGCTCCACAGCGTCCTTCTGCGTGCGAGCGAATAGACGCCGGCGCGTCTGGTCGCCAGCCCGCCAGACCCAGAACGGTGCCTCCCGCCAGCCGTCGGCTTCCTTGAGCTCCGGCACCGGATGCGTACGGCTCCGCAGTTTGTTCCGGCGTCGGTATCGTTCGAGCATCCGGTTGTGCACCTCGAGGAATCGCGGCAAATGGGCCACGATGTGGCAAAAGAACAGGCGGAATGCTTCAAGCTGGCTGAGCTGGCTGATGGGCAATTCCAGATTGTTGGCGCCCCAGCAGCGCTCCAGATGGTTCCGTCCCGCGGCCAGACAGTCGGCCAAACGCGATGTCCGTCGCAGCGCGTCGACGGCGGCCGGCCAAAACTCGACGGCGACGGGCTCAAGGTCCCAATCGGCCGCGGCTCCAGCCAGCCGGTCGCCGAAAGAGCGGAAAGTGGCGGCGTTCTGAACGACCACTTCTTCCCACGGCTGGGCTGCGTGGTCAGTGTCGAGCGGCACGTGCACCAGGCGAAGCTGGTCAGGCGGCCCTTGCGGCACCCGGACCTGCACCGAGGCCAGCATGTCGTTGTCCACGATCAGGTGGATCGCGGCGCCGCCGCTGCGGCGAGCCAGCCAATCAAGGGCGAAGTTTTTCAGCCAGACGCCCGGATGAAACAAAGCCGGCTGGTGGCCGCCCACCACGATCGTCTGGCTAGCCGGGACGGGCAGGTCGCGGCCGAGCAAATGCTGCGTGAAGCGACAGGCCGTCTGCAGGGCCTCCCGGCGGGCCTGTTGCCGCAGTTGGTTCAATGGCCGTCCTTGAAGCGTGCCTGTGGCCGCTTGAAGTCGCTCAGCATTCGAGGCCAATAGCGCCAGACACCGTTCTCGATCCGGCCGGATCAGCACAGCACCGTCCTCACGCGGCACGCGAAGCGGTCCCAGGGACAGGGCGGCGGTAGCGATGGGCTCGGTTGGCGACATGACTGGTCTGTCCAGCGGAAGGATGCCTCTCCAGAGGATGCGACTCTCAGCAAAACAAGCGAACTCTGGGAGCGGGCTCAACTTGGCACGACCGAGCAACAGCGGTCCGCAAGACAGCGGTCCCGGCCACACCAAGGCCGCTGATCTCGCAGACGTTAGGGGCGAGCGGCTCGGGCAGCAGATCGCCGGCGCACGGCCGCCAATTCCCGCCCTCCAGCACCGTGCGATAATAAGCCATTCGCCGGTCGGCGTCATCCAAAGCGCCGCCAAAAGACCGCTCTTCCTCCAAATAGATCAGCGGGATGGGGAACTCGACGATCCGGAGCCCCAATTCGGCCGCTTGCACCCACACCTGAAGCGGCATCGCGTAGCCGAGCTCGGTGATCTGCAGCTTCTCCAACGCGAAAGTGCGGTAAGCCTTGAAGCCACAAAAGGCGTCCGTCAGGTTCAGCCCGAGCTCGCGGTTGAGCCAATCGGTAATCTCGGCGTTGATCCGGCGGCGGTCCTCCGGTGGCACGCTGTCGCCGGGAAACCGCTTCAGATACCGGCTGCCGGAAACGATGTCGGCCGGCTCGCCTTCATCTGGATAGACGCATTCCACCAACGCCTGAATCAAGCTCGGCTCGTGCTGGCCGTCGCAGTCGATCGTGACCAGCACATCGTATTTGTGCTGAATGGCGAACTCGAAAGCGGTTTTCAGCGCCGCCCCGTAGCCGCGGTTGGTCTCGTGCCGGACGACATGCAATCCCGGTATCTGAGCCAGCAGCCGGGGCGTGGCGTCCGTCGACCCGTCGTCCACCACCAAAATGTCGCGCGCATGGCGACGGACTTCGGCCAACACCTCTTGGATGTGAGCCTCTTCGTTGAAAACAGGCAGCGCGGTCAGGAAATCGGGCGTCATCAGCGGATCAGTCCTTCCTTTTTAAGACGCGACCTGAGCCATTGTAAACCGCCAAGCCAGGAAATCAACAGGGCTAATCAGATGATCCAAGATTTTGTTTCAAGTGTGTGTCTTGTTCGACAATTTTTGGTGTTATCGGCAAAACTGAAGTTTGAAAATGCAGTAAAAGAGCCCGCCGCACCATTGTGGAGGGCAGGCAGGCGCGTACAATAGACCGTGTCAGCAGCCGGAGGCTGCCCTGAATGTCCGCCCCCGTCATTCACCGGCGGCGGCCGAGGGCAGACGGCCGGCACAATCGTGAAACGGCGGCTGCTCCGCGGACTCGTTCTCGCGTTCACCGAGTCGGAGAAGCGGAGATTGAAACCCGTTGTTGACCCAATAAGAGACATCAGGAGGTGCCTCATGGCCCATACATTGCCCGATCTTGCGTACCCGTATGACGCCTTGGAGCCGCACATCGACGCGCGGACCATGGAAATCCATCACACCAAACACCATCAGGCTTACATCAACAAACTGAACGCGGCCTTGGAAGGTCATCCGGACTTGGCGGCCAAGCCAATCGATGACCTGATCCGCGACTTGGCGTCCGTTCCGGAAGACATCCGGACGGCGGTCCGGAATCACGGCGGCGGCCATGCGAACCATTCGCTGTTCTGGACCATTCTGAATCCGCAAGGGGGCGGTCAGCCCAGCGGCGAGTTGGCCGACGCCATTGCCGAGGCCTGCGGCAGTTTCGACGGATTCAAGGAGAAATTCTCGGCCGCGGCCGCCGGTGTTTTCGGAAGTGGCTGGGCGTGGCTGACCGTCGACGGCGGTCGCCTGACGATCGAAACCACGCCCAACCAGGATTCGCCGCTGTCGGCCGGCCGCACGCCCATTCTGGGCCTCGATGTCTGGGAACACGCCTACTACCTGAAGTACCAGAACCGCCGACCGGAGTACATCAGCGCGTTTTTCAACGTGATCAACTGGGAAGAAGTGGCTCGCCGGTTCGCTGCGGCCAAGAGCTAACGTCCGGGCTTGCCCCCGCGGTGCGGCCTCCTGCAAGACG
>JAADHY010000772.1 GCA_013151585.1 Planctomycetota bacterium | reverse complement strand
TGACGGGCGCTCGATCATGTTCAGTGTTTCGAGCGTCATTACGCCGGATGAGGCTCGCCTGTCCCAGGTTCGGGCGGAGACACTTTCGCGTGTCGCTGAGGCGATTCAATCGATTGGCGACTTGGACGACTTGCTGTCCCGGTTTTTGGGATTCGTCTTCGATATCTTTCAGGTCGAGCGCGGCGTTGTGCTCCTGCTGGATCCCGACACGGAAGAGTTGAAGCCGACGATCCGCCGTCCGGCTGACGAGGAGTTCCGGATCAGTCAAACGATCGTGCGCTATGCGATCGATAACCGGATGACGGTGCTCGTCTCCAACGCCACGGAAGATCAGCGGTTTCGCCAAGCGGCCAGCGTGATGGCCGAAGTCATCCAGGCGGCCATGTGCGCACCGCTGATCTTTCACGATCGAATCTTGGGTGCGGTCTACGTTGACACGCGGGTCAATCCGCTGGTGTTCGAAGAAGAAGACCTGGCGCTGTTCAACCTGATCGCCGCCAACGCGGCTATCGCCATCGAGCATGCAATGCTGCTCCGCGAGAAACTGGAATCGACTCGGCTCACGCCGGACAAGATCGAACCGCTGATTGCCGAGTCCGCCGCCATGCAGGCGATCCAGGAGCGGCTGCAGCAGCTCGCGCCGACGGGCGAACCGGTGTTGATCACAGGCAAGCCCGGGACAGGTAAGCTGTTCGCTGCGAAGACTTTGCACGTTTCGGCAGGCCAGCGAGAGGCTCCGTTCATCGTCGTGGACTGCACGGAGCTGGCGGGTGAATCGGCGGCCGAAGTCCTCTTCGGCCCCGACCGGCACAAGGAAGGGACTGCGCCTCTTCAAGATCGATATCGATCGCGGCGAGTTGGCGGAGCGATCCAACAAGCCCAGGGCGGAACATTAGTGTTGCGCCACATTTCCGCGCTGGCTCCAAGTCTTCAGGAAAAGCTGGCCGAGGTGATTCGGGACGGTGCGCTCCGACCGGCTGTCCGGCTGATCGCAACAACGAACGAGGAGGTGGACCATCTGCGGCAGACGGGACGACTGGTCGGCCCTTTGGCGGAGTTGTTTGCCGACCGAGTGGTGTCGCTGCCCACGCTGCGCGAACGGAAAGAGGACCTTGTTCCGCTGGCCCGCTACTTCCTTTCTCGCTGCCATCAGCCGGGGCATGAGTACGCCCCGCAACTATCGGCGTCGGCCGAACACGCTTTGCGTCGACTGCACTTCCGGCATGGGAACGTGGCTGAGCTGCGGCAGGCGATGGAACTGGCGGCAAGCATCGCTGACGGACCGGAGGTCGGCGCCGAGCATATTTTTGTCGGGCCGCAAGGGGCTGGACCGCGGCTTGAACTCGATTTGCATTCGCTGCGATTCGTGCGTTGGCTGGCTCAGCCGAAAGTGGCAAGCTTTCTGCAGGGATTGGTGCTGCTGGCTTTCGCCGCCATCGCGGTCTTCTGTTTGATGCAACCCAGCTCTTGGCCCGGCCGCATCGCGAACTCGTTGGTCTGGGGCCTGTGGTGGCCGGCCTTGTTGGTCCTGTTCCTGTTCACCGGACGCGTGTGGTGTCCTGCCTGCCCTTTGGCGAAGGCCGGCCGGTTGGTGTCCCGCGTCTTTTCAATCCGGGGCCAGCCGCCCCAATGGATCAAACAATACACAGGATGGCTGACGGCCGCTTTGTTCGTGGCGATCATTTGGACCGAGCATTTTTTCCACATGCCGACTCATCCTCGGGCGACGGGATGGCTTTTGCTTGTTTTGGGGACGCTGGCGGTGGTCTTCAGCGTGCTCTACGTGCGCGAGGTGTGGTGTCGGTACGCCTGTCCGTTGGGGGCGTTGGCCGCTGGTTATTCCGTTGCGGCCCCCCTTTACGTGCACGCGAATCCGGCGGCCTGCGCGAACAAGTGCGAGACCGAGTGCTATAAAGGCAAGAACCACGATGAAGGGTGCCCGATGTTTCAGCATCCCCTGTATGTCCGCGACACCCCGTTCTGCAAACTCTGTCTGCATTGCCTGCAGGTCTGCCCGAATGAATCGGCTCGCCTTTACCTCCGCCCGCCCCTTCAAGACGTCTGGCGTTTGGATGACCTGAACGAAGCGCTGGCGCCTGTATCGTGGGCGGTCTTCTGTTTGGCGCCTGTGTTGCTGGCCTCGCACGGACCACTCTCCGGCTGGGCCGAATTCACGACGGCGGTGCTGTTGGCACTGGCGAGTGCCAGTGCGCTCTATTGGCTCCTCTGCCGTCGCCTAACGCCCAGCGCCGATCCGGTGCTGGGGGCTCGGTTGGCCTCGGCAGCGCTGCTTTTGGCCTGGGGGCCATTGATGGCCTTCCACCTGGCTTCGATTCCGGGATTCGCGGCAGCTCGACTTCAATTGCCCGGACGCGAAGCGTCGGTTTCACTCTTGCTTGTCGCTCAGTTCGCCGTTCTGGCGGTCGCGACTGTGCTGGCAGGGATCACAGTGACGCGCATCCGCGCACATTCGGAGCGGCGCGGGGCGGTGGTTCCGCGAGCTGTTTGGGATGTCGCTGCGCTGGTCTTCTTTGCTTACGTGAGTGCCGCCGTGTGGTTGATCGTTGCGCGATGACGCCGAAAATCGGTTGGCCTTCTTTTCGTATGTCGTGATGCGCGCATCGTGCTTACACGTTTTTGCGGTGGTGACGCTCGTCGTGTGAGTGTGAACACGAGGCGTGCGCCTGCGGTCGCATGTTGATGGACCGGCCGCTGGCAACGACGGCGGCTCGCGACCACGGTTCCCTTTGGCCGCGGCGTTACGCCGCGCTTGGACAACGAATTGGCAGCGTACGCCACGGATCAAAGCCTTCTCAAGCCGTTCCGGGGTGAAATCGATCGCTTCCCTCGACGGACGCCGCCCCTTGTCGCATAATCCGGAATGGAATTTCGGTGTGGGGAGTCCATCTTTCCCGCTTGACGGAGTGGCCTTGTGACGACGGCCTCCTCAATATGTCATCGCGACCGGAACAGTCCGCGGGAAGCTCGCTGATAGACAACTCGCGAAGGAGCAATCTGATGAGAAAAGCGAAGTTCTTGAGAAAGACGGAAGATCGCGGTCGCTGCAGCCGGCGACGTTTTCTGACGGCGGCGGCCGGAGCCGTTGCTGCTCCGTGGATCGTCCCCGCCTCAGCGCTCGGACGGGCGGGAGCGATGGCTCCCAGCGAGCGGATCACGATCGGCATGTTAGGCGTGGGCAATCGGGGCAGTAGCTCGCTCAGCGCCATGCGTCCGCTGCCGGATCATCAAGTTGTCGCGATCGCCGATTGCCGCAAAGCGCGAGCTCTGCGCGCCCAGGCTCAAGTCAACGCCTTCTACGCCCAGCGGCTCGGACGGCAAACCTTCCGCGGCTGCGAGATCTACAACGACTTCCGGGACCTGCTCGCTCGCGACGACATCGACGCCGTCTGGGGCTGCGTGCCGGACCACTGGCACGGCGTGATCTACGCTCGGACGATCGAAGCCGGCAAAGACCTTTACGGTGAAAAACCCGTGACACGTTGGATCGCGGAAGGCTTAAAGGTGCGCCGCGCGGTCCGGCGATATGGCTGTGTTTTTCAAACGGGCACGCAGCAGCGGAGCGATCCGAAATTTCGGCACGCCTGCGAGCTGGCTCGAAATGGCTACCTGGGGAAGGTGCATACGATCTACGTTGGAGCTCCCGGCGGACGTTCTTACCCGGCCGAACCGCCCAGTGATCCGCCAGCAGGCTTCGACTATGACATGTGGACCGGACCAGCCCCTTATTTCCCGTTCGATAAGAAACGGTGTGAGTGGCTGGCCATGTACATGATCTCGCACTATTGCGCCGGTTTCATCACCAACTGGGGCGTGCACCATTTGGACATCGCCGGCTGGGGGTGTCCCGAGGTCTTCCGGAAGCCATTCGAAATCGAGGGCACGGGGGTGCTGCCCAGCGAAGGCATGACGGACACCTGGATCTCGTGGCAACTGAAGTTGGTCTGGGACAGCGGCCTCAAAATGAGCTACACCAACACGGGCAACCCGAATGAGCAAGGATGCAAGTTCGTCGGTGACGAGGGATGGGTGCACGTGAACCGTCGCGGGATCTGGGCGGAGCCAGCCTCGTTGTTGACCGTCAAGTTCCGACCCAACGACACGCGGCTGCACGCCAGCCCCGAGCATAAGAATCCCTACACCGCACACACGGCCGACTTCTTCCGCAGTATCCGGACGCGGCAGGATCCGGTTTCACCGGTCGAAGAGGGTCACGCGGCCAGCACGCTCGGCAATGTGTCTGACATCGCTTTGCGACTGGGACGCCGTCTGCGCTGGGACCCGGCTCGCGACCGGTTCCTCAACGACGACGATGC
>JAADHY010000478.1 GCA_013151585.1 Planctomycetota bacterium | reverse complement strand
CGACGTCGTCCGGTAATTTGCTGCGGGGGTCGGGTAGCGGACCTCGCCGCAGCGCCGCCGGTTGCAAAACACAAACGTCTTCCGGTCGGATCGACCGTTCCTCGCACACGCGCCACACCTCGGCCACTACGGTCGCCGCCTCAGGCGTGGATCGATCCAAAGCCAGCACGATCCGGTCACCGGGATAAAAGACGTCGGTCAGCGGCGGAAAGTCGAGCGGGCTCTGCAATGATCGCCGGACAGCCTCGACCGGGTCCGAAAGCGGAGCCGGAGCCTCATGCCATGCGATCAGCCGGCCGGGAGCAATCTCGCACGACAATCGCCGGCCTGATCCGTAGTGCAAACACACGGGAGTGGAATGGTTGACAGACACGGTAATCCTATCCGAACTCGGTCGTTCCCGTCAGCCCCAAACTTCTCGGGTTTCTCCGGCCTCCGCGGTTCGATTTCGCCCGTTCCGACACCGAGTGTCGGAGGGGCAGAAAAAAGCCGCCTGCTGTTGAGATGGAACAATGATAAGTACAATGACGGAACAGTCAACACCGGACGAGGACTAGGCTTGGGCGGGTGGCTTTTCGTTTGTGGAGGCCGCCTTTCGTCGCCCGGCAGGTCCGCGGTTCTGCAGAATGAGGGTTCGTGCCCATCAAGTGGCCCTTCTTCTTTGTCGCGGAAGCCTAGCGGAGATGACCGAAGACGACGCACTGATGATCGCGGTCCAGAGCGGAGATGGCCAGGCGTTTGAGTGTCTGGTCGAGCGGCATCAGCGCGCGTTGCTCGGTTTCTTCTACCGCAACACGGGCGATATTCAACTGGCCGAGGACCTCGCCCAAGAGACGCTCTTGCGGGTTTATAGCCAGGCGTGGGACTACCTGCCGCGAGGCCGGTTTCGAGGCTGGCTGTTTCGGATCGCGCGGAACTTACTCATCGACACGTCGCGTCGCCGAACGCACGACTTGCTCCTGCACTCTCTGAAGTTGCGGCCGGACCAGGAGCACGACTTGCTGGCCAATCTGGTGGGACGGTCTCGGCGTCCGGAGGACGGAGCCAGTCACCGAGAGTTGGCCGCAGCAGTCGATGAATTGCTCGGAGAACTGCCCGAAGAGCAACGTTTGACTTTCACACTGCACCATTTCGCCGGGCTATCGTTGCCGGAAGTCGCTGAGGCCATGGAAATTCCGCTTGCCACCTGTAAAAGTCGACTTCGGCTGGCTCGGGAGAAACTTCAGGGACGCTTGCGGCGTCTCGGATTCGGCGCCCCGGTCGGCGAGGAACCGGAGTGATGACCCCACGGACCATTCTTGTCTCGTGGTGACGGGTGAGAGGAAACCGTTGCCGCCATGAGACTCCTCGGGAGAATCCTAGGAGATTTGATCCAACCGCAAGAAGTTTGCGTTACACTGATACGAAACGGCCTCCCCACGCGTTCGATAGGCAATGGCAAGGCGTGTGCAGCCGGGAAGCAGCGGAAAAGCCAAGGAGACGCAGAATGCCTTATTTCAGCCGCTTGACGGACATCATCACTTGCAACTTGACTCAACTCTTGCAGAAAGAAGCGGATCCCGACACGGCTTTGGAACAGATCATTTGCGAGATGGAGGAAGGGTTAGCCGGAGCCAAGCGAAGTTGGAACGCAGCAAGGGCCAACGAAGAGCGGCTGCGCAACGAGCTGGAGGAATTGCGTCGTCAGCGTGACGATTGGGCTGAGCAGGCGCGACAAGCTGTGGCGGCCGGGCGAGAAAATGACGCCCGTCTGGCCTTGTATCGGAAGAATGAGGTCAGCGACCTGATCGCTGGAGTCGAACAGCAGGTGGAAGCGGCCGTCGCCACTCGCGAGCACTTGACCACGACGCTGCGCGCGATCGAGGCTCGGCTGGCCGACGCCAGACGCCGACAGCGGGACCGACGGCGGCGCGGCGAGGCGGCTTCACACCAGTTCCCGGCTTCAGGCCAGACGGCAACCGTGGCGACGGCTGAAGAGTCCAGCGAGTTGGCGGCCGATCGAAGTCGAGCCGAGCAGATCGAGCGCGAGCTAGAAGAATTGAAGCAATCGCTCCGCCGCAACTCGACTCATTAGCTCCCATACACGTGAACGAACAGACCAGTCGTCTCTTCGATCCTGCGCGCAATTTGGCGGAGTTGATCGTCGCTGAGCGCGTCGACGGACGGTTCGGCCGGTGGCCGAGCAACTGTGTAGACCTGGACGGCACGGACCCGCCCGCCCGCCTGAACGATTTCTCGGAGTCGCTGGCAATAGGCATCGATTTCCGCCTCCCGGGGGCGGCGAGCCGTCGATCTTCATGAACAGGCTCTGCAGGATCAAGGGCCGCTCCTTTGCGGCATTCGTAATGTTCTGCAGAACGCGTTGAAAGGGGATTTTGGTTCGCGCGATGCGCTGATAGGCTTTTTCGGTGCCCGTCTCCAGTTTGGCCCAAATCTCGCCGTTGTGCCTGTCAAGGATTTTCAGGGCTCGTTGGACCGCAGGGCGATGGAATATGCTAGCATTCGTGATGAGCACCAGTTTGACGTCGGAGAGCCCGAGGCGCTCTTTGCGATCCGCCACAGACGCGACGATCTCGTCAAAGTTGGTGAAGGTCGTCGGTTCGCCGTCTCCGGAGAAGGCGATATCGTTCAGTCGGCGCAGTGCTTCCGGCACGGACCGAAACTCCGGAAGCTCGAACAATTCACCGCTGGTCGCTAGTTCCAGCATCGCATCGAGTTCGTTCAACAGGCGCTCACCGTCCACAAACCGAATTTCCGCCTCGCTGCGACGGTCGACCTGACAATAGATGCAGTCGAAATTGCAAACTTTGTCGGGGTTCAAGTTGATGCCGATCGACACACCTCCGCTGCGCCGGGAAACGACCGGGTAGACATACCGGTTGCTTCGGAATGTTCGCGGATGTTTCCGATGTTGAGGGAGTGACGCTGACATCAGGGACCATCAAAAGTTACTGCGAGACCATGCGAAAAGAGCCGAGAGTCCCGGCGACTGGTCTCTCGGCTCCGTCAATTCTCATTTCACAACTTTCAACCCTCAGACCTCTTTGGCATCGATCCAGGGCATCATGCGCCGCAGATCCCGACCAACTTTTTCGATCAAATGTTCCCGCTCCAACTTGCGGTACATCTGGAAAAGTGGGCGACCGGCCTTGTTTTCCAGAATCCATTCCCGAGCGAACTCGCCGGTCTGCACCTCCTTCAATATCTTCTTCATTTCTTCTTTGGTCTGTTCGGTGATGATTCGTGGGCCGCGCGTGTAGTCACCGTACTCGGCCGTGTTCGAAACACTGTATCTCATGTAATTCAAGCCGCCCTGATAGAACAAGTCGACGATCAGTTTCAGCTCGTGCATGCACTCGAAAAACGCCATCTCCGGCTGATACCCCGCCTCGACCAGGGTCTCGAACGCTGCCTTGACTAGCGCGCTTACCCCGCCACAAAGCACGACCTGCTCGCCGAAAAGGTCCGTCTCCGTCTCTTCAGCAAAGGTCGTTTCGATCACACCGGCCCGGGTGCCGCCGATGCCTTTCGCGTAGGCCAAGGCCAACTGCCGCGACTGCTCCGAGGCTCCCTCGCCCAAAGCGATCAGTGCCGGAACCCCGCCACCCTTGACGTACTCACTGCGCACCAAATGGCCGGGGCCTTTCGGAGCGACCAAGGCTGTGTCCACTCCTGGAGGCGGAATGATTTGGCCAAAATGGATGTTGAAGCCGTGCGAGCAGAGTAATAGATTGCCCTCGTCCAAGTTGTCCCGAATTTCAGCCTTATACAGATCGGCTTGGAATTCATCCGGAACCAAAATGTTGATCAGGTCGCCGGCCTTTGTGGCCTCGGCCGCCGTCATCGGCTCGAACCCATCGCGAATCGCCTGCTCGTAGTTCGGCGTCCCCTTCAGCTCGGCGACAATCACGTTGCAGCCGCTGTCGCGTAGGTTCTGGGCTTGCGCATGGCCCTGGCTGCCGTAGCCGATGATGGCGATCGTTTTCTCTTTCAAGTGGGAAAGGTCGGCGTCATCGTCGTAATAAACCTTGGCTGGCATCGCTTCTTTCTCCTCGTGTGAGATTGTGTATGAACCGTCTGTTTTGCGAAGAAGCCGAGCAGACGGCCGACTGAATCGTGGGACCTTTCGCCCCCCCTGGCACGATCAAAGATCACCCGCCTGCTGAGCTGGCTTCCACGACTTCGGCCGGCTGGAACTCCTCAGCCGCCTCGGCCACACCGTGGGGGGATCGGAGCAAGGCGATTCGACCTGTCCGAACCAGCTCGATGATGCCGAAAGGCCGCATCAGTTCGATGAAGGCTTCGATCTTGTCTTCCGTCCCTGAGATTTCCACCATCACATGCCCCGTCCCGACATCGACGATCTTCCCCCGGAAAATCTCGACCAGCTCGCGGACTTCGCTCCGTTTCTGGCCCTCGGCCCGGACTTTGATCAGCATCAGGTCCCGTTCCACGTACTCTTGATTCGAAAAGTCCAAAACCTTGACAACGGTGATGATCTTTTCCAACTGCTTGCGGACCTGATCCAGCACGCGGTCATCACCGGTGACGACGAAGGTGATGCGGGAAAATTCCGGATTCTCCGTCTCCCCGACGGCCAGGCTGTCGATGTTAAACGCCCGGGAGGCGAGCATCCCCGAGATGTGCGCCAGGACACCCGGCTGATTCATCACCAATGCGGACAAGACGTGTCTCATGGAACCGTCACCTTCGAACATCATTTCGATTGGCTGTCAACTCGAAAGTCGACAGTCTAGCCCATCGACGACCGATTCACAACGCTCCTCGAACTCGCGTTTCGCGTCTCCGGGGGCGGGACATCTGCATCGGCCATCCGTTTTCTACGGGCGGAGGGTGATGTCAACGCAAGACGCCAGCCTGCCGCCCCACGCTGATGAGGCCGCCGTGACACCAAAGGCGATCGCTGACGTTTACTCATTTCATTTCGACCCGCCGTGTTACCTCCGGTTGGCTCCTCGGCTGCTTTTGCTCGACGCAACTCGGCCTGTTCTTGAGTTGACGTGTGTCCCCTGTCGTTCGCTTCTGGCTCGTGGCGTTGAACCGCGCCTTTTTCCGTTCTATCGATCGCGAAGAGACCGAACGCCGGGACGCCCGATCGAGCGTGCCGAAGTCAATCACCTGAATTCTGGTTGAACCTGTCACCAACGGCTTTGACAGCGGCGGCTCGCTCTGCTGTAATGACGCGCGAACGGTGTTGCTTGCGGCGGCTTGGCTTGCGTCGCATCAGGCGATGCAAAGAGCGCGCCGTCTCGCTGCCTGGGCGAATGAACGTCGGGGTGACGTTGTTTGCCGGCAAGGAGGATCGTCTGTCGGTCCGGAGGAGCTTTCAAACGAACGGACTCTGATTCCATGACAATTCACCGTCCCCGTCTTTGGCGGATCGCGCCGCATGATGAAAGCTGCGTCCGACGGCTCAGTGCGGCTTTGGAAGTGCCTTTTTTGGTGGCTCAAGTGCTGGTGGCTCGAGGTTACACCGCGCGGGACCAGGCTCGGGCTTTCCTGATGGGCACCCTGATGGATTTGCACGAACCGAGCCTTCTGCCGGGCGTGGAAGAGGCCGCCGACCTGATTCTCGCTGCTGTGCAGGCTCGCCGTCGCATCACGATCTACGGAGACTACGATGTCGACGGAGTCACTGCAACCAGTCTGTTGTGGCAGTGCTTGCGGCTGGCGGGAGCGTCGGTCGACTACTACATTCCCGACCGCTTGGAAGAGGGGTACGGGTTGAATTGCGATGCGCTGCGGCGTCTTCACCGGGAAGACCCCAACCGACTGGTTGTTTCGGTGGACTGCGGGATCGCCAGCACGGAGGAGGCTGATTTTTGTCGCGAGCTGGGGCTGGATTTGATCGTCACAGATCACCATGAATTCGGGGCCGACTTGCCTCGAGCCAGGGCTCTGGTCCATCCGCGGTTGCCCGGGGGAGCTTATCCGTTTGCGGACCTTTGCGGTGTGGCGGTCGCGTTCAAATTGGCTTGGGCGATCTGTCAGCGACTCGGCGACGGTCGGCGGGCTTCGCCCCAGATGCGTGAGTTCTTGCGGGGAGCAGTCGGGTTGGTCGCGCTCGGAACCGTGGCGGACGTCATGCCGCTCAAAGACGAAAACCGCATTTTCGTGCGTTACGGTCTGGCCAGTTTGGCTCAGAGATCCGGGCTAGGGGTGAAAGCGTTGATGCAGGCGGCCGGTCTGGAGCCGAAAGGACCGCTTCAAGCAGAAGACATCGCTTTTGCCTTGGCACCTCGACTCAACGCGGCCGGACGGCTCGGACAGGCGCGGCTGGCGGTCGAGCTGCTGACGACCGACAACCCCGATCGTGCTTTGCGCTTGGCGGCCTATTTGGAGCAATTGAATCGCGACCGCCAGACGCTGGAACGGCGCTTGTTCAAAGAAGCCAAGGAGTTGGTGAACGCTCACCCCGAGTGGAAGGAACGCGGAGCGCTGGTGCTGGCGAAACGCGGCTGGCATGCAGGGGTGATCGGTATCGTGGCGAGTCGTGTCGCCGAGCATTTCGAGAAGCCGACGATCTTGATTTCGTTACCGCCAGCCGAGGGACTTGGGCAAGGCTCGGGCCGCACCTACGGCGAAGT
>JAADHY010000530.1 GCA_013151585.1 Planctomycetota bacterium | reverse complement strand
TCGCCACTCCGGGCGCACGGCGCACTTTGTGATTTCGATTTCCGGACCGAGGATGTCCCACTCCCGGTTGCGGGAACGGGTGGCTCGCGCAGCGAGCCGGGTAAGGGTTTCGTCCGGACGACGAAATGGTGAGCGGAAGGGCGCTCGCCTCCGGCCGCGTTCTCAGCCAAATCGCGCGGAACGGGCCAGCCGCACGCTGGCGCGTCGCGTTCATTCGGCGGGATGGCCAGGGTTGAGTTGAGCGGAGCGAGCCCTCGGAGGCCTCCGCGCCAACCGGAACCACTATGCCCCTTTCATTCGCCTTGCGGGCCCTCACTTCCCCTCGGACTGGCGGAGCAGGAGCATCGTTTGGTGAGCCAGCTTTTACACCCTCTCCGACGCTGTGCAAACCCCGGCATCTGCCCCACCGGCTCTCCCGAGCTAGACTTGTATTGCCAAAACCAGCCGTCTCGAGGATGATGGTAACGCCGGGAACACAAGAAGACCGTAGTTCTTCCGCGTTTGTCGGCTCGTAGTTCCGAGTGGAAGGGAATGGTTGCGGGACGAGTTTTCGGGAGCGTTCACAGCTCGCGCAGAGCGGGCTTGGCCGAAGCCGGTCAATTGGGCTCGCGCTTCTGGCACCGTGCTGCGGCAACCGCGTTTGCCCCGAGGGACGTGATTACTCTGTCCTTCATTCCGAGGCTCAGCATAAGAAAGCCGTACCTGGGCGCTCGGTTTCGGCGAAGTCAGCGAGGGACTTGGAACGTGTTCCAAGGCTTCAGACCCGAAGCGAAGAGTGCGGCAACTCGCTTCCGTTCGGTTTGTTTCGAGTTGCATCGTGTCGTCTCCGGCGGTGGCCGCGACGGAGTACGGCGCCGCGACGGGGACCGGTGAAGTCTCCGACCACGTTGTCAAGCAAGAGAAAACGATCGCAAGTTCAGATGAGGAGTTCGTTATGCGAGTGGCATTGCGATGCGTTCTGGGTTTAGGTCTGGTCTTGGTAGGCTATTTGCTTGGTGCGAGCGGCGTGCTCACGCCACATGCGGCTCGAGCGCAGATCGAGCCGGACTCGCGGCCGTCTCAGGAAGCTGAGGACAAGATTCGGGCCGCATTCGCAGCGTTGCGGGATGCGGCCGACTTGTTGGAGCAGGAGGGGCGGTATCGGCTGGCCACAGGCGGCATCAACGTTTTCGCCGTGACGGTGGGCGGAGTCGACGCGGTCGACGATCTGGAGAAAGGCCGCGGCGTGGACCCGGAAACCTTCGCCGCCCTGTACGCCGGCCGAGCGACCAAAGACATCGCCGACTTCTTGAGCTACGACGACAAGGGACGGCTGCTCTACAAGAACAAGGTGGTGCAGATGTACTCAGTGGAGCGGTTGAAGCGGTTATTCCAGGAGCGATTGCGATACTCCGGGCCAGCCGGGATCAGCACCAAGTAGCTTCCGCTTTGGGCCAATACGCGTTCATTGTGCGTCCCGCACCACGTCCTGGGCGAAAAGACGGGCGGAGGTTCGCATGCAGCCCGGAGCGTCGGGACTGGTTCGCTTCCGTCATTGATGTGCGGTCGCGCGGCCGGTTTGCTGAGCCGACAGCGAGTCGAAAATATGGTTGAGAATGGCCAAAACCTCTTCGCCACGCGGTGAGATGCGAGGGGCCTCGCTAAGGGCTCCTTGCGTGTGTGAGGATTCTTGACTTCGTCGGTCAGAAGTCCGGTCTCTCGGCAATGTTCGCGTCATCGCCACGTCCCCCATCCGAGCGTACTTTTCTGTCGCCTCTCGTTGTTCTCTCTCTGGACTGATTGCGCAGAAACGATCAGGCGGGCATCTTCGTGATAGCCCCTTTGGGGCAAGAGCTCCGTGCGTGCACTCCGCCGGTCGCGGCGCACCGAGTCACACCGCCGTCCGAGACATTCCCCCAGCCACAACCGCTCCGCCACATAAAAGCTAGCTCACATTCGCAGATCGGCAAGAAAGTCGTCTGCCTGCCGGCGAAGTCGCAAGCGGGAAGAGGGACCATCCCCCGCGTTCCGCGGGTTCTTACTTCCGTTCGGGGATCAGGTCGACAGCGAAGAGGTCCAGAATCGGCGGGCCGGTGCGTTTCGCGTCTGGCAATTTCACGGACAGCGTTCGCTGACCGGCCGCAAGTTTCACACGCCCCGTTACCGCAACACCTTCGGCCGTGATCTTTCCCGACAAACTCTGTCCGTCCACACTGATAACGAGTCGCTGCCCGCGAGCTGCCTGCGAAGCCATCCGGGCGTCGATACGAACCGAGTACTCCCCGGTCGAAGGCAACGTGAATTGCCAGACGACCACGTCGTTCGGATTGGACCAGTTGCCAATGTAGGTCCGTCCCTTTTCGGAGACCGGCTTGGCCCGTTGCCCGTGCCGAGCTCGGATTTCAGCGTAGTGAGACGGCAAGTGAACGATACCGTCCGGCCCCGGTTCGATCCGGACCGGCTCGACCGCCACCGGTCCGTCGATCTGCACGACCAACACACTCGCTACTGGGTCCGGTGCTTCGCCGGGCAGCCGCAAGAGGACGTCGCGCCCGTCCGCCGAACGTTCCACTCCGACCGTTTCATCGGGCCGTCCCATCACGAACGCCTTCTTCACTTGACTTCGTAATCCGGGCAGGACAAGCCGCCGGTTGGGAGGCCAGTCGAAGACGTGCACATACAGCGTGCGGCCCTTTCGGGTAACCCGACCAAAAAAGGGCAGCATTCGGAACGGACTGGCCGTCGTGCCGTAGATGGCTTCGCCGTACCGCTGCATCCAGCGGCCGATGCCCAGCAGCCGCTCGGTCTCCTCCGGGCGAATCTTTCCGCTCGGTTCTGGGCCGACGTTTAGCAAAAAGTTCCCCCCTTTGCTCACGATGTCAATCAACTTCTGGATCAACTCGTCCGTCGGCTTGAACTCTTTTTCGTAACGGTCATAGCCCCACCAGGCTGTGGGGGCGAACGAGCCGTGGCCGGTGGTCATAGTCATGCAGACTTCCCAGAGGGCGGGGCGACCGTCTTGACCGACGATGCCCGTCGCCGGAATGAACTGCTCGGGCGTCTCGAAGTCGCCGCCGATGTTCGCCCGGTTGTTGACCAGGATGTGCGGCTGCAGCGAGCGGGCCATCTGGATGATCTCCCGGAACTTGGCCCGGTCCTCGGGAGACTTGCGTTCCCAACCGCCGTCGAACCACAGGATGTCGATGCGCCCGTAATTGGTCATGAGCTCGCGGATCTGCCCCCGCATATACTCGACGTAACGGTTGAAGTCGGCGCCTTCAGTGGACCGGTCCTTTTCCCAAGGCCGGCGGGGCAAGTAGTCGGGATGATGCCAGTCCATGATCGAGTAATAAAAGCCGATTCGCATCCCTTGCCGGTGACACTCGTCGGCCAGTTCCTTGATCACATCACGCTTCAGCGGCGTGCTCATGATGTCGTAGTCGGTCAGCTTGGAGTCGAACATGCAGAAGCCGTCGTGGTGTTTGGTCGTGATCACCAGGTATTTCTGGCCGGCCCGCTTAGCCAACGCGACCCACTCGGCCGCGTCGAATTGGGTCGGATGGAACTGCGCCGTCAGCTTGTTGTATTCGTCGAGCGGAATCTTGCCCGTGTGCCGGACCCATTCGCCTTTCCCGATTACCGAATAGACGCCCCAATGAATAAACAGGCCAAACCGAGCCTGGCGGAACCAGGCGGCCCGTTGCTCCAGCGGAGGGATATCAGCCCCGGCGGCGGGTGACGCCGCAACGATAACACTTATCGCGGCCGTGACGACAAACCATCCGATACCTCGCAACGAACTTCTCATCGGGCTGACTCCTTTTTTCGTCTTCGCGTTGGATTTTCTCTTCGTCTTGACGGAGGCTCTTCCCGGCGACCAATGTTGCGATGTTTGGTCAGCCTGGCCGCAGCGGCCTCCGGCTGCTCGGGACGTCCGATCGGCCCTGCGTCGCATTCGAGGTGTGAAGGCTCGAGCGACGGCCCCATCCCAGCGACGCCATCCGCATCTCGGAGGCGCAGGAGATCCCGCGCCTAGCCAGTCTTCCGTTCTTTCCACCGTTATCTGCGACGTCACTTTCCAACAGAAAAGTCCTCGTGCCAAAATACGGTTTGTTGCCGTTACTGTACCGACTCACGACGACTGCGGCCAAGCGTAGCGGGCGATACGCACTATGTTCGGCGACGAGTAGTCTTGACCGAAACGCCAGAAGCGGCTCAGAGCCGGGGCCCTCGCTCGGCAGCGGCCGTTCCGCAGTTGCGCCTTCGGAGACTCCCGCAGAGTCCGATCGCAGTTGGCACAATCTCATGATTCGGCTAGATTGGATTGCGACCGGCGGAACCGGGGCTGAGGCGCCCGCCCTTTAACTCGA
>JAADHY010000538.1 GCA_013151585.1 Planctomycetota bacterium | reverse complement strand
GAGAAGGGTCGCCGTTTTCTCGGTGTGTCTTTCCACCGACTCGGCGCCGTATGTAAACCCTGTCGGCCGCCCAGGCGGTGGCGAGGTTGCGTCGCCTTACCGTCTATGTCGGATTAGTCGTCCTCCATCTGCTTCGGTTTAGTTGTCCTCCATTTGCTGCGCCCCCCGGACGCGGGTTTCTCAACTGCGCCCTGATTCAGTCGCGGCAGTGAAGAGGGGGAAGGGGGCCCGAGTGATTCGCCAACAGAGCGTTTCGGCAGCAGCTCACTTGCTGGCTATGCCGAATCGCCGTCGTCCGGTTGCATGTAGGGATAGCGGAAGTCGGTCGGAGGCAGGAAGGTTTCTTTGATGGTGCGGGGTGTCACCCAGCGCTCCAGGTTCAGCCAGCTTCCCGCCTTGTCGTTGGTCCCGGAGGCGCGCGAACCGCCGAAGGGCTGCTGGCCGACGATGGCTCCCGTGGGCTTGTCGTTCACATAGAAGTTGCCCGCTGCGTGTCGCAGGATGTCCATCGCCAGAACGATCGCTTCGCGGTCCTGGGCGAAGATCGAGCCAGTCAGTCCGTAAGGCGACGTCTCGTCGCATAAGTGCAAGGTCTCTTCGTAATCCTTCTCCGGATACACATAGATCGTCAGAACCGGTCCGAAGATTTCTTCTTCCATCAGCCGGGACTTCGGGTCTTGGCTCAGGACGACGGTCGGTTCGATGAAGTATCCGACCGACGCGTCGCAGCCGCCTCCGGTCAGAATCTCCAAGTCCGGACAACTGCGAGCGAAATCGATATAGCCGCTGATCGTCGCAAAGGCGTTTCGGTCGATCACGGCCCCCATGAAGTTCGTGAAGTCCGTGATGTCGCCCATTTTGATGGCGGCGACGTCCGCTAAAAGCTTCTCCTTGACCTGCGGCCAGATGGTGTCGGGGATGTAGGCTCGCGAGGCGGCCGAGCACTTCTGTCCTTGATACTCGAAAGCACCTCGCACCAGCGCCGTCACCAGCGCGTCGATGTCGCAACTGACGTGGGCGAAGACGAAGTCTTTGCCGCCCGTTTCCCCTACGATGCGAGGATAGGCGATGTACTTGCGGATGTCCGAACCGACTTCCAGCCAGATGGTCGAGAAGACGCGCCTGTGAAGTGGATGCCGCCCAGGTCGACGTGCGCCAACGCGGCCGGCCCGATGATCGGTCCCGGTCCGGGAACCATGTTGATCACGCCGGGCGGCAAACCCGCCTCCTCCAGAATCTTCATGATGAAGTAGGCCGGTAACACGGCCGACGAGGCGGGTTTCCAAACCACCGTGTTGCCCATCAGTGCGGGGGCCGTCGGCAAGTTTCCGGCAATGGAGGTGAAATTGAACGGCGTGATCGCCAGGACGAATCCATCCAGCGGACGATGTTCCATGTAGTTCAGCACGCCTTTGGTCGAGATCGGTTGGTCGCCGTACACCTCTTCCATAAAGTGGGGATTAAACCGCCAGAAGTCGATCAGCTCGCAGGCCGCGTCGATCTCGGCCTGGTGAGGCGTTTTGCTGATGTTGAGCATCGTGGCGGCGTTCAACGTCTGGCGGAATTTGCCCGCCAGCAGTTCCGCCGCTTTCAGAAAGACGATGGCCCGAGCGTCCCAGGGCATCCGCCCCCATTCCTTTTTGGCCTCGTTCGCTGCCTCGACGGCTTTCTCCACATACAACGCGTTGCCTTGGTGGTATCGGCCCAGAATGTGTTGATGATCGTGAGGGCAGATGATTTCAGCCAGCGCTCCATTGCGAACCTCCTCGCCGCCGATGATCATCGGCACGTCCGCTTCCTGACTGAGCATCTCCTTCAGTTTGGCTTTCAGCTCGGCCCGTTCGGGCGTGCCCGGCGCATAACTCAAGACCGGCTCGTTGACCGGCTGGGGGACGTGAAAAATGCCATTAAACATGGAGGTCTCCTCGTTGTTCTACCAATCGGAGTCATCTCTGTTTCAGCGAATGAGCCGTCACGGTCGCCGTCCGGCTGCAAAACGCGAGCCCGCATTTTAGAGAACGAGGGCCCCGAACGGGAGTTTCGCCGCCACGCTTCTGGCAGATTCCACGCAGAACCGGCTACTCGCCCGGGAAGGCGGTACACTCAAGCGGTTTCTGTCTTCCCCCGGTGATTCTTTTGCAATCCGGTGGCTGATGTGCTTCAATGCATCTCCGCGGCAGAACGGAGCTCTTGGTTGGAATCGACGGCGTCGAGCGGACTCGCGCCGTGCCGGACAATGCAAGGAGCTAAGAACCATGAGCGTTTATTTGGGCATCGACGTTGGCACCAGTGGCACCAAAACTTTGGCCATGCGGGCGGATGGGACGATTCTGGCCACGACGACGGTCGAGTATCCGCTATCGAGCCCGCGGCCGGGCTGGTCCGAGCAAAATCCGTTGGACTGGTGGAAGGCGACCGTGCAAAGCATTCGCCGGGTCCTTCGTGCGGGGAAGGTCAAGGCGACCGACGTAGCCGGCATCGGTCTGAGCGGGCAGATGCACGGCAGCGTTTTCCTCGACAAGAACCACGAAGTCATCCGTCCCGCGATCCTTTGGAACGATCAGCGCACGGCAGCCGAGTGCGACGAGATCGAAAGGCGGGCAGGCGGCCGCAAGCGGCTGATTCAGATGGTCGCCAATCCAGCTCTGACCGGGTTCACCGCTCCAAAGATTCTTTGGTTGCGTCGTCACGAGCCGCGGAACTTCGATCGCACCGTGAAAGTCCTTCTGCCTAAAGATTACGTGCGTTTTCGACTGACGGGGGAATTCGCCACGGAAGTGAGCGACGCGTCGGGGACGTTGCTTCTGGACGTCAAGAAGCGAGCGTGGTGCAAGCCGTTGCTGAGGCGGTTGGAGTTGGACCCGGATTTGCTGCCGGCGGTTCACGAGTCGGAGGAGATCAGCGGGCGACTTTCTCCGACGGCGGCCAAGGAAGTCGGACTGCCGGCTGGGGTGCCGGTGGTCGGGGGCGGCGGCGACCAGGCGGCCGGAGCCGTCGGCAACGGCATCGTCCGCCGCGGCGTGATTTCGGCCACCATGGGAACTAGCGGCGTCGTCTTCGCGCACAGCGATCAGGTCCAGATCGATCCGCAAGGCCGCGTGCACACCTTTTGCCATGCTGTTCGGGGCAAGTGGCATGTGATGGGAGTGGTGCTTTCGGCCGGCGGCAGTCTGCAATGGTACCGCAACAAGTTGGCAGAAGCTGAAGTGGCCGAAGCCAAACGGCGGAAGATCGACCCGTACGAGCTGATCACGGCTCAGGCCGCCGAGGCGCCAGCCGGTTGCGAGGGTTTGTACTTCCTGCCGTATCTGACGGGGGAGCGAACGCCTCACGCCGACCCATACGCGCGAGCGGCCTGGATCGGGCTCAGCCTGCGGCACGGACGGGCGCACATGATCCGAGCCGTTATGGAAGGCGCGACCTACGCCATGCGGGATTGTTTAGAGATCATCAAGGAAATGAACATCCCCGTTCGTGAAATCCGCTTGTCCGGCGGCGGCGCCCGCAGCGAGTTCTGGCGACAGATGCAAGCTGACATTTACGGCCAAAAAGTTGTGACGATCAATGCCGAGGAAGGTCCGGCTTACGGCGTGGCCCTTTTGGCGGCCGCCGGAACGGGCGCGTACAAGAATGTCGTCGAGGCGTGCGCCGCTACGATTCAGGTCGTCAGCGAAACCAAGGCCCATCCGAAAACCAAACGGATTTACAACCGAGCCTATCCGATCTATGGCAAGCTTTACCGTTCGCTCAAAGGGGATTTCGCCGAGATCGCTCAACTGGTGACCGGGATGCGGTGACGGAGCGAACGCCATGGCCGGTGTCGACAAACTGGTCGTCGGGTGCGGCTACCTCGGACAGCGCGTCGCGCAAACGTGGGTGGCTCAGGGCGACCGCGTTTTCGGGCTTGTGCAGAGCGAAAGCCGAGCGAGCCAGTTGCGGGATGCGGGAATCGTCCCTTTGGTGGCCGATGTGACTCAGCTCGACACGCTGCCGGCATTCCCGGAAGTTCAGACCGTGCTCTACTGCGTTGCGACCGGCCGAGGAGCGTCGGCGTCCCAAACTTCGAAGCGGGCCGTGTACGTGGACGGGTTGCAGAATGTCTTGAACCGTCTGGGATCCGGTTACGAAAGGCTGATCTACATTTCGAGCACCAGCGTCTACGGGCAGACTGGAGGCGAGTGGGTCGACGAGCGGTCGCCTTGTCACCCGGTCAGTCCCGGTGGGCGAATTTGCCTGGAAGCCGAAGAAGGGCTGCGCCGCTTCTTCGCTGAAAGCGGCGACGTCACTCGCTCGACCTACCACATCCTGCGATTGTCGGGGCTTTACGGTCCAACACGACTCCGCAGTCGCGTGGAGCAAGTCCGGTCAGGCCGACCGCTTGATGGGAACCCCGACGCGTGGCTGAACCTGATTCATGTCGACGACGCGGTCCGAGCCGTCCTGGCTTGCGAACAGCGAGGGCGACCGGGAGAAGTGCTGATCGTCAGCGATGACCGTCCGCTGACCCGTCGCGAGTACTACCAAGCGCTTGCGTCGTCCGTTGGCACCGACACCATACGTTGGGCGCAAGCGGCTGCCGAGCAGACAGAAGTTTCTCAACATCTCAATAAACGCTGCTGTAACAGGAGGTTGCGGGAAGAATTGAAAGTGGAACTCGAGTACCCCACTTTCTTCGTCGGGCTGCCGAACGCGGTCGGGGTTTGAGGGAATCGAGAGAACCGAATCGAGGGAATCCGCGAATCGCGCGCCAGCGATCCTGAGCCGACACCGGCGCGACCGCAGACGCCAAAGTCGAATCGGTCGCGCCGATCTGGCGGCCGGCTTTGAGGAGAAACGATAGGCCACGAGCCGACACCGGTGGCAAGTTCGAGGCTGCGCCGGGGCCGAAACCCGCACCACGCCAGTGGAAGGTGGGACCTCGTCGCCGTTGCCAGCAAGTCGCTGCAAGCAAGTCAGTGTCTCCGGCAAGCCGATCCGAGCCGGACGGGAGGAGGAGAAGTCCGCCGGATCGGCGCTGGGTGGAATCACGCTCACTGTTCACGGGTGGAAGACACCGTACCGATCGACGCCGGGGCAGGGCACGTGGCTCTGACAGAGGTTGCCAGATTCGATTGAACGTCTCGCGACTGTTTCCCAGTGAGCCGATGGTCGCGGCATTGGCCACGATGCTGCCTCACCGAGGTTGGCAGCATCGGTCACGGTCTGCGCCGGGGGACGCAGACTCAGGGAAGGACACAAACTTTATCGGCCGGGTTGACTGGGCAGTTTGACCCGAAGATGGGCTGTGGCGCAATTTGGCTTGACGGACTCGCACTTTCGGGGCTGCGCAAGGTTTACGGGTGGATGCTGATCGCCCGACGGCGCGGAGTTCTCCGGAGGCAGCAGTCGGGGGTTTTGGCTCTGGCCGTCACCGCTGTACCGCTTTCTATTTTGTTGCCGGATCGTGTATGCTGGTGACTGTCAGAACGCTGCCTTCTGTT
>JAADHY010000181.1 GCA_013151585.1 Planctomycetota bacterium | reverse complement strand
GTTCGGATCGTACCGGTTGCGGACTGACGTGTTGACATTCCGGTGGCGGAGAACGAAACTATACTCTGGTGGTTCAGATTAGGCCGCGTGACGCGGCCTCGGACCGTGCCCAAAATGGCTGACTGCCTTTCTACGCAAATTGCAAGAATAAGGAGCCCCGAGCGATGACAGAGAAAACGGACCGTCGATGTTTTCTGGCCCGAGGGATCGCTGGAGCCGCGGGGATTGGCGCCGCGACTTGGAGCATTGAAGAAAACATCCTGCAGGCTGCCATCAAGACCGGTACGGCAAAGCCCGACTCTGGCCGCACGCCGACAGTTTCCATCGACCCAAAGAGCTTGCCCACCGGAAGAATTGGCAAAGTGACACTCAGCCGACTGATTCTAGGCGGTAACCTTATTGGAGGATGGGCTCACAGCCGCGACCTGATGTATGCCTCCAAACTTTTCCGGGCCTATAACACCGAGTCCAAGATCTTCGAGACGCTGGAACTCGCCCAAGCCTGCGGCATCAACACCATCCAGATCGATCCGCGTTGCTGGGAGCCGATTGAAAAGTACAACAAAAGTCGAACGAACAAGATTCAAACCATGGTCTGTGTCCCCTTGATGGAGGACAAGATCAAGATGCGGGATGAGATCCGCAAGCAGGTCGACAAGGGAGCCACCCTCGTCTACTCGCACGGCGGCGTCACTGACTCGTTCATGATGAAAGGCGGCTCGATCGATGTGATTGCTCAGATGGTCGAGCTGATTAAGGCCGAGGGCGTGCCGGCCGGCGTCGGAGGTCACTCGTTGAACATGCCGATCGCCTGCGAGAAGCACAAGGTGAACCCGGACTTCTACATGAAGACCTTCCATTCGGATCGCTATTGGTCCGCGACGCCGGAAGACCATCGCAAAGAGTACGACTGGATGCGGCGGAATCCAAACGACCACAACGCCAACAATGACAGCATGTGGTGCAACAATCCGGAAGAGACCGCCGCGTTCATGGAAACCGTGAAGCGGCCTTGGGTCGCCTTCAAAGTCATGGCCGCCGGCGCCATCCATCCGCGGATCGGTTTCTCGTACGCGTACCGCAACGGGGCGGACTTTGTGGTTGCCGGCATGTTTGACTTCCAGGTCGAGGCGGACGTGAAGATCGCCATCGGCTGCTTGCAAAAGCTCGGCCACCGCAAGCGGCCCTGGTACAGCTAGCAGTTGCTTCTGGCTCCTACCGCTGAGTAGGAGTAGTCCGAAAGAAGGACGGCCGTCGCCTCCGAAGCGATGCGGCGGCCGTTGTCCATTTGACGCCGATGACCGGCGAATTCCATCAGGTCCAGAACGGTTCGCGTCGCGGACGGCGCCGGATTGCCCGAGCAGTCCGGTCGAGGACATCGAGAACGTCGGCGAGCAATTCTTCGGAGTCTTCACCCGATACGGCGTCGGACCGCCCAGCGTCGTAATCTCTCAAGCGTTGCTCGATCGCCTCGCGGACTTCCCGCAATTCTTTCCGAATTGGGGCCGATGGCCCCAGGAGCACGATCAATTCCATGATCGCGGTGGCAATCTCATCCCACAAACGACGGCGCGTGCTGTGTCGGCGAGCCCGACGGAGACGCCAAGCCAGAAGTCGGATTCGGCGAATCGCGTTCCGAATCTCCAGTCTTTCGTTCAGCTTCATCGGCAAGAACGGCTCAGTCCGGGGAACGCGGACAGAGGAAAGGGCACTTCCAACTGTGGGCATCGCGTAGCACGCACAGAAGTCGACGTCGGGCGCCGCCATTTCCCACCCCGCTGGCAGCTCGACCGGTTGAGTGATCGACACCATGCGCCCGTCCTTGTTGACCACTTCGCTGCGATCGACGGCCACAAATGCCGTGAATCGAGACAGGACGCCCGATTCGAGCGAAGCGTCTACAATCTGTTGACGCAAATGGTCGGCTTGCTGATCCCAGTCGGCTGCACCGCCCGATAAGCCGCCACTCGCATACCGATCTTCCAAAGTCCGGACGCATGCTCGTCCCCAAAGCGGCAACAACAAAGAGGCTTCCTCGCCCCGCCCGACGATTTCCTGCGTCCACGGCTCGCCATCGGCTGTTACGGCGCGAATCCGGAGCCGCAGTTCATTCGGAGCGGCCGAGGATCGATATCGGCCGGCAATGACCACCGGTCGCTCGGCAAATAAGTCCGGCAGCGGCTGCGGGACCAGCGTGTCCTCCTCCCAGTTCCACCCGATCGGCTCCAGTCGGATTTGGGTCAAGACGGGCGTAGCGATCGTCCGGTGGATCCGGTCCATCGTTTCATCCAGCCGGTCTTCCGATTCGATCAGCTCGCACCACCCGCCGCCCAGGTCCGCCAGCCGGCGGAGGAACCCGGCACTGACAGCCTGATCAATGCCGACGGCGAAAATCCGCGGCGTGCACCGCCCGGCCGCCCGGCGCAACGTCCGCAACAGGGAATCCTCGCCGGCGACCTGCCCATCCGTGACCAGAACCAGGATGGCGTCGCGGCCAGACTTCTCGTACCGTTTCAAACGGCGAATCGCCGCTTCTAACGCCGGCCCCATTTCCGTGCCGCCGCGAGCCTCGATGCCATGAAGCCACTGGATCGTCCGCCAACGCTGCCGATTCGTGGCGGACATCAAGGGACCGTCCGCAGGCGATGCGTCCCCACCGTCGGGGAACTCACAAACCGAATCGAACGCGATGACGGTGAAGCGATCCTCGTCCAGCAACGTGTCGATCATCCGGCCGACGGCGCGCCGAGCGGCCACCATCTTCCACCCCGTCATGCTGCCCGATCGATCCAGTACGAAGACAACGTCTCGCGGTCGTCGTGTGGTGGCCTGTTCCGGCATGAGGGGTGGCATCAGCGTCAACGCAAAGATTCCAGGGCGTTGCTCCTCAGGCGAAGCGACCTGCAGCGATGAAGTCACCGAAGCCGTTTCCAAAGGAATCCGCAAAATGAAATCCCGATTCAGCCGCTCGCCCGGCTGCAGGCGAACGCGACACGGTGGCCCGGCCTCCGTCACAACGCTGTGCAGACTACAGGCCATCCGGTCCATCCAGTTCTCGGCGTAAAGACCGGCTGAATCGATCTCTACAACCAAAGAAAGACGGACCGGATTCGGAAAGCCGGGCAGAAGAACGGGCGGCGTGATTCGCGAGGCATCGGGAACCTGATCGGTGTCGACGGCTGTGCCCGTGCCGACCGAGGGGCCGTCCAACGGAATGCCCGGCACGTAGCGCGGAGCGACGACCAGAGGAAACCGAAACGTTGCTTCTCCGCCGGATGCTTCCAGAGGCACGATCAGCGATAACTCGACCGAAGCGTCCTCGCCCGGCGGGATGTTCCCCACCCGTACTGTGAAAGTGCCGCTGCGTTCTTCTTCCGCGATCGCCGCGCGATGCCCGTTTTCGATTGCGCGGTCGTAGTCGGCCCTTGCCGCAGCCCGCTCCTTCAACTCCGCTTCGATTCGCCGCTCGCCAACTCGCATGGTGAAAGACGTTACGGCGCCGCGATCCGGCAACGGAAAGATGTACGTTGCCTCCAGCGAGTCGTTCAGCGTGTTGCGAAAACACTGCTGCACGAGCACACGCGCCGTCAGGCCGCTGACGCGGGCCCCGACTTGCAGCGATTTCAGCGGCAAGCAGCCTTGCTCCGTCTGAAGAGCTCCGAATCCGGAATCGCCCGGCGTCGCCTCTTCGTTCCACCTGAGTTCTTGAAGAGCTTGGATCATCGTGCACCTCACTTTCTCGAATCGATTTCCCGGTTCCCGCTTGCGGCGCGAACCTGGCACGCACTTGGCCGATCTCCGCCCAAGGACCCGCAACCCGACCGGTCACGAATCCTCGCCATCACTCTGCAACGGAATCACGTCATGCCGCTGAAGCGATCGGAGCAATGCACGAACGGCCGGCTGCACCTCACAAAGAACATCCGGGGTCAACTGCTCCGGCCGAACGCCTTCCAGCACCAACGTCACGCCCGGAGCCACCTTCAAGTGGGCCGCGGCTTGAACCGACTTCGCTTGTCGAGACGGCACGGATGGCGCGGCCGCTGTTTCGAATTCATCCGAAGCGGACGGCATTCGGGACGGAACCACCTGCCAGAAGGGCAACGCCCGTGGATCGACCTTTGCCGCTGCCTCTTTCGATTCCGCCGCAAACTCCTGACGCACGACGGCTGAAAGCTTCGCCACAGTTCCTCCGCCCGAAGTGGTCTCCGCTTGCGTCGCACCGCTCCGAGCAAGCGATTCCCAAAAGTCGGCCGGCAGCCCAGCCAGTCGATTCAAGGTTTCGTCATCGGCGCCGGCGAGAGCCCGTTGCACGTCCAGCAGGCTCGCTCCGCGCGCTTGCAGCTTTTTGATCGCGACCAATTG
>JAADHY010000138.1:2903-8082 GCA_013151585.1 Planctomycetota bacterium | reverse complement strand
CTCGCTCTTGCCTCGCGGATTTGCTCCAACAGTTCGGCGATTTCGCGGTGGACACGCTGATTGTGTCGGACAATCAACAAGCCGTCCAGCCACCACAGAGCGCCGCCACGCGAGTCAGTCCATTGTCCCGTTGTGGCAGTCATGATTATATCGGTCAACTTTGAATCCGGGGTGTCAACAGGTAGGCAACATACGTTATCTCTATGGACTGACTCGCCATTCCAGTAGTCGTCCGCGCCGCACCAATGAGGGTTGTCTTTTTTGTGCCGAGCGGCTGCGCCAGGCGCCTGACGACTTGCATTCGGCGTTCCACATCCAACTAGGTCGCTGCAGTCGTAGACCTGAATCTCCAAAGTTTCGTCGAAAGCCGAGACTGAAGTGATTCGCAGGAAACCGTCGTCGATAAAGTAAGTCAGATCGAGAGGCTCAAAGACAAGCTCGAGGGCTTTGCGTGCAGGCAAACGTACATGACGCATGCGAAGTGTCACCGGCGTGTCCGAAGCGATTCCTTCTTCAGCCAAAACTTCTACATCTACGATGATGTCGAGTCTAAGTTGGTCGCTGAACCATTCGATGCACTCTTCTAGGGGCGTCCGTCTGAACTCAATGAACGGCAACAGTTGATCAAGCCTCCTGTCGACTTCACGACGTCGACTCGTAATTGGAGACGGAGTAGGCTTCTTATGCGCTTGTGCGAGGCTCTTGCAGAAGGTGCACCCGGTACACTGTCGTTTCCCGTTCGCACCGGTGACGGCCCGAGAGCCACGAACCGTGCGTCCGCTCGCCCCGATCGGTGCAGTTGAGATGACCTCACCGGCCGGAAGCGATAGGAATACAACCAGTGCCGTCACGATGCCAACAGGCGGCACCGCGACTGCACACAGTTTCCTGACTCTGTGCACCATTTAGCACCTGCAAGTTGGAGATTGTGTTCTGTTTTAAACGATCGAAGCCTACTCTCCCTTTCGCCGCGCGCATTTTGCCTCGCGGATTTGCTCCAACAGTTCGGCAATCTCTCGTTGGCATTTCTGGTTCTGCCAGACGATCAGTAGGCCGTCGTAAACGAGGACTGATCCGCCAACGCCGTCGAAGTCGAGCCATGGGCCGGAAGTGGTGTTTTGAACGATCCGCACCAGCGTCGAGGCGGGATCACCCCCACGCGACCGCCTGACGGCCTCTGCCGGAGCAGGCTTTTTCTCTGCCTTTGATTTCGGCTGGACTTTCCGATGGGCCGGAGCACAGGGGCCGAGGGAAGCAGGCGGCAACATTGTCGCAAAGCCGATCAGATCGCTGCAGTCGTACACGCGCAGCTGCTCCGCTTCCTCGCATTCCACCGCGGTGGTCACGCGGAGGAACCCGTCGTCGATGAGGTAGGACAAGCCGAGCGGTTTCAGGATGAGGTCCAGGATCGTCGCGACTGTCAAACGCGTGTAGCGGATTTCGAGCGTGACCGGCGTATCGGCCGTGACGCCTTCTTCCGCCAGCGCCGCTCGGTCAATCAGAATGTCCAGTTTCAGCTCCTCACTGATCCAATTCAGGCAGTCTTCGAGCGGCGTTTCCAGAAACTGCACCGCCAGCCGCCGCTGGAGCCGGGCTTCCACATCGTCAGGGCCGCGAACCAAGTCGCTCAGTGCGTTGCCGTCACGCTGGCTCTTGCGAGCTTTGGCCTGCCTTTTCGCCGACTGGTTCTGCTTGGGCTCCGATCGGTTCCTTTGCTTCGTCTGCGCTGGGCCGGACGAACGGTCGCCCGTCGACGGAGCGGGCGCTGCGCCCGCCGCCGACAGCCAAAGAACAACTCCGAGTCCCAGCATCCCTGCGACGAGTTGATTTTTCGAGTGTGCACGACGTGCAGACATGGTTCTCTCCCGAATCGCTGGAACCGGTTGGTGCGCCCAGAAGGGACTGCAAAACCCTGTCGGACACCGAGTTGTTCCCCCAAAAGCGGAAGGACTGTTCGTCTCGTCTTGTTCCGCTTTTGGGATGAGAGGAGCTCAGTCGACCGCTTCCGTTGGAATGACAACGGATAGGCCATTTTGGCGGCCGCGGCCCAGGTCAGACCGTCCGCTACATCTTGACAGCATTGTGCGGGCACTAGCGCAAGTTTGTCAAGCTCTCTTTGCTCTTGTGGGACGACTCGGCGTCCGGATCAATTCTCGCAATTTGCCCAATCTGTCGCCCGTTGGCGGAAGTTTTTGTCACGGCGAGTTCCGATTGTGCCGATTATATCGAATGCGCGGATTGTAGCGGTGGTGTGCCCTCGGTCCGTCCGCGCTCTCCCGCCCTACTTGTCGGCCAATCGCGTTCACGCAGTAGGTGCGGACTGGAAAAAGGGAGAAGGACATTGGCAGCAACAGAAGCTGGCCGGCCGTTTCGGCCCTGGATCGTGCTAGTGTTCGTCTTAGGCTGGCAGCCGTTGGCGGCCGCCTGGGCGGTACCGCCGTGGGTTTCTTCGTCACGGCGACATTCCCGCGCGACAGCGGCCGCGAAGGGCTCGGAGACTCGTCGTGTCCCGATCCGCCTGAACTACCTCAGCGCCGGCTGGGACAAAGTGCTTCGGGACGTAGCCGATTCATTCGGCCTGACTTTGGTGATGGAAAAGGTTCCCCCCGGCCGGTTCTCGCGGCGGGACCGCCGGTCGTACACAAAAGAGCAAGCCATTCGGATTCTCAACCACGAATTGGAGCCGAAAGGTTTTCGATTGTTCGAGCAAGGCTCGTATCTGTTGGTCTTGCCGGTGGACGCGCTGCGAGCTCGATACACCCGACCGGTTCTGCGCCACAAAGCGGAGTCGCAAACGGCTGCAACGCGCTCTCGAGCCAGCCAACCCACCGACGGTTCGGTGATCCCCGCTGCCTCAGAGGAAAGGTCTGGAGTCGAAGGCGCTTCGCGGCTGCAGTTAGCCGAGCACGAACAGAGCGCTCGTCCCCAAGAGGCAGCTAAGTCTAGGTCGGGCCCGTCGAAATTGGGGAATTCAGAGACGGTGGCCGCCCCGAAGCCGGAGCTGCCTGGCAAGACCACCTTAACCGTGCAAGTGCGGACGCAAAGCGCCGTCAACCTATCGCGATCGATTTACGAGGCGTACGCTTCGCGGGCCGAGCTGGTCGACGACGGTCCCAAAGGCTTGCCTGGATTCGTCGTGTTCGTGAGCTCGGACCAGAACGGTTCAGAGTCGGACGAGCAGGCCACGGCGTCATCGGATCAATCTCGGCGCCCGGTGCAATTTGCCGTCGGGATCGACACGGCGAACAACCGGCTTATCATCGAAGCTCCGTCCCCAATGGCTCAAGGACTGGCGCAGTTGGTCCGCATGATGGACCGGGAACCGCGAGATCGAGACGATGCGGTTCAGTTCGTGGCGAGCGACAAAGACGTGCGTCAAATCGCTCGGGACCTGACGCCGGCGGTGCGGAAGCTGGTGACGGGGCCAACGACCGGTGAGACCGTCACTTTGCAAAAGACCTCGGAGCCCCCGGCCGGTCAGGCACCGGAGGCCGACCAAACGAATCCGCCTCCGAAAAAACCGCCGGCGCAGCAGCCCTCGACGGAGCCCTCCGGGCGTGCCGACTCGCAGCAGGCGGTCATCGGTGGGCTGAAGGGCGAGGTCACGATTGAGTACGTGCCCGGCGTCGGTTTTGTGCTGCGCGGAAACGAAGAGGATGTCGCGAAAGTCGAGGCGATACTCAAGATGATCGAAGAGATCAGCGTCGGCGCGACACCGGGAATTCATCTGCGCATGCTTCGGCATGTCAACAGCCAAGCCTTGGGGGAATTGTTGGCGACGGTTTATGAACAAGTCAGTACGGTAAAAGGAGCGGCTCAGACGTTGCCTCCTCCCGCGTTTGTACCGGTCGTCAAGCCGAACGCCGTGCTCGTGATCGCCGCTGGTGACGACCTTCCGTCCATCCTGGAGCTGATCGATCAGTTGGACCGGCCCGTCGATCCTCGCACACAGTTCGCTGTTTTCCGGCTGAAAAACGCGATCGCGAGCCAAGTGGTAACGATGCTGGAAAGTTTTTACGAGGATCGGGCCGGGCTCGGGGCGCGCGTGCGGGCCGTTGCCGACATGCGGACCAACGCCGTGGTGGTTCAGGCGGAACCCAACGACCTGAAAGAGGTTGCTCTGCTGATCCAAAAAATCGACCAGGAAGCGTCCGAGGCGGTGAATGATATCAAGATTTTCCCGCTGAAAAACGCATTGGCCGAAGAGCTGGCGAATCTGATCAATCAGTCGATCCAGAGCGTCTTAAGTCCGGCGATGACGGGGACTGCCGGGCAAGTACAAGTTGCCGCGTCGGCACGAGTCGCACAAGAATTACAGGAAGCGAAAAGTGCGATCCTCCAGTTCTTGGCCGTCGACGGGAACAAGCAGGGCGGGTGCGTTCAGGAATCCTCGCGGACATTCGCGTTACGCCCGACCCGCGCACGAACAGCCTGATCGTCACGGCGCCGCCCGAGAGCATGGAGCTGATGGAGGCTTTGATCAAGTACCTGGACCGGCCGGCGGAGCAAGTGGCGGAAATCAAAATCTTTAGTTTGCAAAACGCGAGCGCCCAAACGGTCGCCGACATCCTGGACACTCTTTTTGAAGACATCCTGAGCGGCGACGGCGAGACGGGCATCCGGCTGGCGGGGTCGGCGGATGCGACCAGCGCCCTGGTCGGGCTGCGGTTTTCGGTCGACACTCGCACCAACAGCCTGATCGCGATCGGCGGCGCGGATGCGCTGAGTGTGGTGGAGGCCATCGTCCTTCGGCTGGATCAAGGCGACTTGCGTCAGCGGCGCAGCGAAGTGATCCGGCTGAAAAACAGTGCTGCCGAAGATGTTGCCGCTGCCATCAACGAATTCCGCGATGCACTGCGCGATCTGCAGCAAGCCGAGCCCGGGTTGGTCAGCCCGTACGAATTGCTGGAGCAGGAAATCATTGCAGTCGCTGAACCGGTGACGAATAGCCTGCTGATCAGCGCGACGCCGCGGTACTTTGACGAGGTCTTGCGACTGGTCAAGAAACTGGATGAGCCGCCCAAGCAAGTGATCATCCAGGCGTTGATCGTCGAAGTGAGCCTCAATAACACTGACGAGTTCGGCGTCGAGCTGGGGTTCCAGGATCCGGTTCTGTTCAACCGCAGTTTGATCGACAACATTCAAACCATCACGCAGGTGAGCCAGATGGCTGCGGGGC
>JAADHY010000138.1:0-2891 GCA_013151585.1 Planctomycetota bacterium | reverse complement strand
CAGCAGATCGTCTCGCAAGAGGGCGTTCCGGGCTACAACTTCAACAATCAGCCGCTTGGGAACAACACCACGCCGAATGTCAACAAGAGTCGCGTCGGAGTTCAAGGGCTCGGCAGTTTTGCCCTCGGTCGAGCCAATACGGATCTGGGTTTTGGCGGCCTGGTCCTTTCGGCCGGATCGGACGCGGTCAACATCCTGATCCGGGCGCTCGCAGCCAACCGGCATGTCGAAGTCTTGAGCCGTCCGCAAATTCGCACTTTGGACAATCAATTGGCTGAGATTCAAGTGGCCGCCGAAGTCCCTCGGATCAGTGGATTCACTCAGAACGCCAACACGGGCGTTTACACTCCGGTCGTCGAGCAGACTCCCACGGGTATCACGCTCAGCGTGACACCGCGAGTCACGCCCGATGATACGATCTTCCTGGAGGTGGTGGCCGAAAAAAGCCAATTGGCAGAAGAAGGCATAGTCTTGGTCACCGACCCCACCACCGGTCAGCCGATCGAGTCGCCGATCATCGATATCAAGTCGGCTCGGACGACGATTGCTGTGGCAAACAACCAAACGGTCGTGCTCGGAGGCATGATCACCAAAGAAGAGGTCTCCGAAACACGCAAGATTCCGTGGTTGGGCGACGTGCCGATTCTGGGACTGGCGTTCCGGTACGACATGGTCTCCACGGACCGCAAAGAGCTGCTGATTTTCTTGACTCCTCGCATCATCCACAACGACGAAGAGAACGAGATGATCAAGCAGATTGAAGCAGAGCGGGTGCACTTCGTCCAAGAAGCCGCCGAGGAGATTCATGGACCGATCTTCGCGGTTCCGGGGGACATGGCGGTTCCCATGGGCCCGACGTGGCCGCCGGCACCGCAACCGGCCCCGCCGGCAGCAGATTCGGCCGGTGAGGATTCGTCCGCGGCCAGCGAATCGATCGCGCCGCCAGCAGAATTGTCGGCTCGATCGCGCAGGCCTACCCCATCGGAAACCGCCACGGAACCCGTGACCGAGGCAGAGGTAGAGTCGCAGGTGGCTCCGGCGCTTGCTCCCGGCGGCCAGCCGGAGGAATTAGAGGCCGCTCGTTTGAGAGCGATCCGCGCGTCAAGTGCCAGTCGCGTCGGCCGAGCCACGACTAGGAAACGCCCGGCTCGATTGGTTCCCTTACGCTTCCTGAGAGCGAAATAAGGAGCAGCGCGGACGATGAACGACATTCTGAAAATGATCGGCGTCGCGGCGTTGCTGATTCCCGCCTCGGGTTGTGCCGCTCTGTCGTGGCTTCAGCACGACCAACCGAATTTGGTTCTCGCCGACGCCGAACATCCGATTGAGCGGATCATTTGCATCTGGCAGCCAGCGGAAGGACATGGGCTGGACGGACTGCCCTGCCGAGGTTTTGCCGGCCAGATATTCTTTTTCACTCGCGGAGTGCCGACACCGGTCGTGGCGAACGGCGAGGTGCAGATCTTCGTATTCGATGACCAAGGAACGCCGGAAGAGCAGACCAAGCCTTTGCACGAGTTTGAATTCACGCAAGAAGCCTGGACCAGGCTCTTGCAAGAAACCCAGTTGGGACCGGCCTACAGCCTTTTTGTGCCCTACACGCGTCAGGGCCAACACGAGGCGCATTGCGCGTTGTTGGTCCGTTTGAAGCCGATCGACGGACCACCGGTCACATCGGACATGGCCTACGTGACCTTGCCAGGCAGAAAACCTCCGCTGGAGTTGAACGAAAAGGCGTCAAACCCGAACGATCTGCGCGACGGCGAGACCGACCGACGATCTGCCACTCGGACGACCACAATCCGGCCGCCGCTGCCATTGGCCTCCCAGTTGGCCAAGTCGGCCACGGAGCGGCGTTCCGACACACCCAAGAAACTATCCCATGCTGCGGCCGCACGACCAATTTCTTCGACCCGAGCCGCCGGGCGCAGTCGGGGACGTCAGACTGTTTCGGCGCCAGCGTTGCCAAAGTCGCCAGCCTCCTCGCCACGCCCCGATGCGAACGCCGCCCGGATGAGCAACTCGAAAGGCAGCCATGTCGAGGCGTCCGGGCTCGCATCGACCACGGACGAAGCCGGAAGCGACTCGCCCGTGGCATCGGAAGCGGAAGACCAACCGCCGGTGAAGTACTTCCGGCTGACTCCGCCCGTCCGCGAATGAGCAGCGGCCGCGTCGGGGGGACCGCCCGATGTCCTGTCGTTTGGCTGACTGATCGGAATAACCGGGCGATCCGATTGACGGGACGGGAGGGCCGCGGTCTAGGAGCGTTGGCCCCATTGGCCGTTTCCTTTCGATGTGGGCAAGCCGAGCGTTGCACCCGTGATCCGTATCGCAATGGCCGATAGTCTTGATATACTGAAGTGGTACGCGGTTGCTCCGTGAGGACCGCTTGTTTGAGGACACCGTTACCAGCGCAGCGCTGCAGAGTGAGGGCATCATGTCCAGAATCGGTCGAACGACGTGGATTCCTGTTGCGATGGCGGCCTTGCTCGTGGGACTTTGGACGGAACCGCTGGCGGCTCAAACGCGAAGCCTGATCGGCAGTCAGGGATCGGCGGGCAGCTCTTCCCGGTCGCGGTCGGCGTCGGCCGGAGGCAGCCAGGCTGGGCAGTCCCTCGTGGGCAACCAGGCCGGCCTGGGTGGCAACACGCAGATCAACTCGCAGGCCGGAGCTGGAGGCATCAACACTGACTTCGGAACCGGTCTGGTGGGGCGTCGTGACGTTGGAGAGCGGTTTGTGGGGAATCAGCAGGCTGGTCAACAGCGCGGGCGATCGAGCGGTTCGAGCCGGCGTTTTTCGGCCACCCGTTCGCCGACCGTGTCGACCAGTTCCGTCAACCGATCGACGACAGGCAGCTCCCGTTTCCGGACGTCGACGGGCTTTGGCGGTA
>JAADHY010000553.1 GCA_013151585.1 Planctomycetota bacterium | reverse complement strand
GGTCGCGCAACAGCAGGGTGGGGTCGTCTTGGTCGAGTATTTCCACCAACCGTTCACGCACCCGGTCGCCGTCCGGGAGAGCGATCAGTCTCCAAAAGGCTCTCACCGTCGCCCGGAAGAAGCACCACGCGGTGGCGACCAGGATGCGACAGTCCAGCCATGGGGTCATGTACCGAAGGTAGTACAAGTCGAAGGCGAGTTTTTTGCGAACGGAGTCGGTGTCCGAGTCTGGTGGGAGTTTCAGTTGTGCCAGCCCGGTGATGCCAGGGCGAATGTTCGTTCGTTGGGTGTAATACGGGATTTTCCACTCCAGACGCGACACGAACTCCGGTCGTTCCGGGCGAGGTCCGACTAAGCTGAGATGCCCCGCTAACACATTGAGAAGTTGAGGCAATTCATCCAGATGCGACTCGCGCAAGAATCGGCCCACTCGTGTCACTCGCGGGTCGTTCTCGCGGGCCCACACCGGCCCGGTCTCTGCCTCGGCATTCTCGACCATGGTCCGAAGCTTGATCAGCGTGAAGGGGCGGCCATCTTTTCCCAGACGCTCTTGGCAATAAAAGACACTGCCGCGTGACGTGAGCTTGATCGCGACAGCGGCCAAACCGATGACCGGCAAGGCGAAGGGCAGCAGGCTGACCGCCAGTACGTAATCCGTTGCCGTCTTGAGCGGCAAATACCATCGGTGCCGTGGCGTGACCTGTGCGCCGTTGGTCGAAGGTGCCGCTCCAGGCCGCCCTCGATCAGCCGACCGTTCTTCCTCTGACGCCCGGTCAATCCGATACGCATTTGCGCTCACCGTGGTTTCCCCCTCTACGAGTTAGCTTCTTCCGCCGTGCGCAAACGACCCGGGTCAAGGACGCTCTACCAACATCTCCCGGTTTCCGCCGAACCGCGGCAGGAACCGGCGCGCGACTGAATTCCCGCGTACGGCGATGTTACGGCCCAAGCCGTGCGAATAGACAATTGGCACATCGCCCGACGGCGCCATTGATGGATATCAGCGGTTGGCAGCCAGGACTGCCGAGCACGTCCCAGGCCGCGTCCCGTCGTGCCCTTCCCAACGGAACCGGCAAAAGAAAGGTAGATGAACGTTCCGAAGTGTACCGGCGACCCGGACAGAACCGACGCTACTCTTCCTTCTCGCCCGAGTAGATTGCAGAGGCAATGTACGGCAGAGCCGTACGGAGAAAGGTAACGCTGACACTGTCGCGTTCCGCGTCCACGCCGGGAACGATCGGTGAGATGACGTAAAGTTTGTAAAGATAGGGACGCCCCGCAAACGTCACTCGTGGGTGAGCCGGCGTCATCCAGTAGGAGCCAGGATTCCAGCTCCACAAGACTTGCACTGGGAGCCCCGAATCAGGCTGCATTCTACGAAAGAGGGCTGACCAAAACACGTCCGCTTCATTTGTCCCGCCGCCAGAGATCTTTACCGACGCCGGTTGAGACGCCTGCGTCCATCCCCCCGCTGTCAGGCATACAGTCGGCGGATGAACCGAAATTGGCCCCGCAGGACCACAGAGAAGCATGAGTTCAACCGCCCGGCCATCGGCCATATTTACGTACCGGCGGCGAATCAGCTTTTCGGCCCCCGCGGCTTCCCGCTCGCGCTGGGAAACCTCCAAGTCATAGCCTCGCCATTGGCCAATCTGCAACGGCAAGTGCCTCAACTTTGCAGCCGCCTTTGGAAGCTGGCTCGGTGACGTCCATCGCCTCGTTGTCCATCCATGTAAAGCTCCCGAGCCCAATAACAGCCCGACGGCCAATACCGCCGCCTTCCCAAACGACAATCGGGCTCGCCGTATTCTGAACGCTATGCGTATGAAGGTCCGCACGCTCATCTTGCTTAGGGCCTCATAACGTCCTTCGCGCTACCCCCTGATTGTCGACGCCTCGCGCAGCCGGTCTCTCGTTCGCCCTTCGTTCACGGGGACTCATTGACAGTGTCGAGGCGTCGCCCCTCGGAACAGCCTCCACGCGGAAGGGATCCGCCGACTCCTTCGCCGCTCGTGCGTCGAGATCGATCACTACTCAGTACGCCGCCCAAATGAGCACATTTCACGACGTTGGCCCTTCGACCGGCTCGTGCGTGCCAGCCGGCTGCTCGGGCGATTGTGAAGGAGGCGGTGGTGGCGTGTGGACGCGTCGGCCGTACGTGGGCAACGGCCGGACATACCCGTAACCATAGCCGTGGCTGTAGCCGTAATCGTAGTAAGTGTACCCAAAGCCATATCCACCTTCGTACAAGCCAATGGCGACGGCTCCCAGGATCGGTACGTCTAACATCGAAAGTCGCATGGCGGCCGCAACCGTTTTGCTCACGCGGCTTACATCCCGCCGGACGGCGAACAAAGCCGCATCCGCGTGCTGCGCAATCAAAAGCGAATCTGAGACCAGCAAAACAGGTGAGGAATCCAAGATGACAAAGTCGAACATCCCGCGCAGCCGGTTCAAAAGTGGTTCGGCCCCGTCGTGCGCCAAGAGCTTGACAAACTGTTCATCGACGCGGCCGGCGCTGACGAGAGTCAGTCCCTCCACGTTAGTCGGCCGAAGAACTTCATCTAGCGAGGCGTCACCACGCACGGCTTCGCAGAGACCTGGTCTCATCGGGAGATCAAAAATGCGATGGACGGCCGGCCGGCGGACGTCGGCGTCGATCAGCAACGTGTTGCGGCCGCTTCGGGCCAAGCTGGCGGCCAAGTGACAGGAGAGCGTCGTCTTGCCTTCCCCGCTGATCGAACTGGTCACCATCACGACCTGTAACCCACTTCGTTCCGCTTCCCGCAGTATCATCGTACGGGTCGCGTCAACAGACTCCGTCAACAAGTCCCGCCAGTTGTCGTACCGAGAGCCATTTGACGAAAACCGAACTCGAGACTGCCCCACCATCGGCAAGGTACCGACCAAAGACAGACCAGCGGACTCCGTGACATCTTCCAGGAGTGTTATCTTTCCGGATTGGAGGTCCAACCACAACAAGGCGAAAACTACTAGCCCCAATGTCCCAAGGCCAGCGAACCCGGCCATCGCTGCTTTCTTTTTCCAATCCCGGTATCGGGGGACGTCCGCTTTCCGGTGCAGAGTGACGCGAGGCGGGGCCTTCAGTTCGATCTTGAGTCGCTCGATTTCGTCGCTCACGCGGGCGGCGATCTGCTCGCTTTGGCCGATTTCCTTTCGGATCGATTCTAATTCGAACGACAGGACTCCCGTGCGGCCCTGCTTGAATTCCAGCTTCGCCAACTGAGACTCAATCTCTTCCTTCTCTTTTTCGAGCATGCCAATTTTCTTCGCCAATTGAGCGGCTTGGCTTTGCGCGTTCTGTTTCGAATTCCATGCGAGTTCCTTCTCAATGGCGGCTCGCAAATCTTCTTTCATTTTCTCCAGATCGTTTAGACGCTGCTGCAATTGCCATTCGGCGTCCACAACGCGAGGGTGTTTCGGCCCGAATTTGCGCTTGAGCTGATCGACGAGCATCCTCTGCTGATTGACCGTCTGATAAGCCATGGTGTACGCAGGATTGCTCAGTATCCGCGCTTGGATCAGCTCTTCCGACGGTGTCGCCCGATCATTGGCCGCGGCTTCACCCGAGGTTCCTGTCCCCTCGGCGTCCGTCGTCCTCTGCGCTTTGTCGCCCTTCGGAGTCGCTGCCGCCTGAGACGCCTGCTGAATTTTCGCCTGCATGAGCTCGTAGCGTATTTGGACCAGTTCCGTGCGGAGCTTCGTGTAATACTCGTAACTCAGCTGATCTTTGACGTTGAACGTCTCGGGATCTGTCGTGTCGAGCTGTTCCGCGAGTCGTTTTAAGGCCGCCTGCTTGGTGCGAAGACCTTCCTCGAGTTCCTGGTGCACATCTTCGAGTTGTCGCAGGCGTTCTCGCCGCCGTTTTTGATCCGCGTTAACCACTTCATCCAGGTACGCCTGGACTACCGCGTTGACAACCGCCGCCAGGTCGTCCGGTCGCTCCCCCGACAGTGAGACTCGCAAGAATTCCGTAGCGGGGCTGGATACTTTCAGTTTGTCTTCCAGCCAGTCGATCGGACGCTTGCCCGTTGCGGCCTCCGCTTCTTTCAATAGCGGCAAGTCGGCAATCCCTGGCTGCCGGAGTGCCGCGTTCAACACGAACGGGCTCTTAACGAGAATCGACTGCGTTTGCTTGTACGTGCTGAACCCCGGTTCCGCCTCGCTCGTCTTAAAAAGAACCCGCTCCGGCACCGCGTTGATGCGCAAGTCCGAAAAGGCCGTGAACGGCGACGGGATGACGAACCAAGCTCCTGCCGAAGCGCCCGCTCCCAGTGTCAGACCGAGGGCCAAAGCCGGCAACCAGCGGCGCCGCAACGCATGGAGTACTCTCAAAAACGGCGTGTGCGGGCCCTG
>JAADHY010000258.1 GCA_013151585.1 Planctomycetota bacterium | reverse complement strand
TTTGAGCGAAATGGGCTGCCCCCCCAGAACCGCTCAGCGGAGCTAGAATCGCCAGCATGGCCCGATAGGGATTCAGCCAAGCCGCCGTGCCCTCCAGGTTCAACCACGCGTCGGCCGCCGCCGCAACGGCCTCAACTAACCCCAAATAAAGCACGGTCCCCAGCACGCTGATCGCCAGTGTCTGGAACGTCTTCTCCCGCCAGAACGCCACCAGCGCTCCCCAGCTCCCGGCGGCGTACGCCGTGGCCGCGCAAATCGCCAGGGCCCAGCCGATCTGACGCAAATCCACCCCGCCTAGAAGGTGCACCAGCACAAAAACGGGAACCGACGTCGCCAGCAGCACCGCCACCAACAACAGACTGGCAAAAAGCTTCCCTAGCACCAGCTCACGGTTCCGAAGGTCCGTCATCAACAGGAGCACGAGCGTTTGACGGTCCTTTTCCTGCGCCACACTGCCGGCCGCAAACAAAAGACCGAAAAACAGCACCAACGACAACTGAACCAACGAGAAAAGCTGAAAGACGAGCGTGCCGAACCGGGCAAAATCGCCGACGTTTCGAACCTGCTGCCAGCCAAACGTTGCCTGTCCGGCTGTGTACATCAACACGAACAGCGTTGCGACGTATCCGGATCGAATCAAGAAATGCTTGAACTGCCGCGGAGCCGTCAGTGCTTCGCGGCCGAAGATCGGTCCGACGAACAAAGGCATCTCCTGGTGCGAGAAATCAAAGTGCTTACGAGACCTATCCCGAAACGCCTTGGATCAGCTTCTTGGCCGCAGACACTCCGTCAACCACACCTTCCCCCGCTCCGTTGGAGCCCTGGGACAGAATCCCGTCAAAAAATCCCATGAGCCGGCCTGCCGATCAGCCGGACGCGGCCAAGTTGTCCGGCGGTCAGGACGTCCCCACCAATCGATCGCTCTGTAGTAACTCTCGCTGCCATAATAAGTTGGGACGCCCCATCGCCTGGCAGCCGGACTCTTGGCCGTTACCTATTTTACGCCGTCTCGGTCCGTCGTCGCTAGCGGCTTTTGGGCTTCTTCCTGGAAATGCGGCAATCCGGGCTCGGCCGGCGGGCAGCTCCTGAGACGGTCTCCCTGTCACTGATGCGAAGCATCCTCGCTCGACTCCGACCGCACGTAATGTCCGCTCTTTCCCCCCGACTTCTCCAATAGCCGCACCGGGCCGATTGTCATGTCGCGGTCCACCGCTTTGCACATGTCATAGACGGTCAGGCCAGCCACCGCGGCGGCGGTGAGAGCTTCCATTTCGACGCCCGTTCGGCCGTGAGTGCTGACCGCTGCTTCGATCCGCAACGTCTGCTCGTCGGCAAACTCGAGTTTTAGCTCGACACTGTCCAGCGCCAACGGATGGCACAACGGGATCAAAAGACCGGTCCGCTTGGCGGCCATGATGCCGGCCAGCCGAGCGACCTCCCGAACGTCGCCTTTGGCCACCTGCCGGTTTCGGATCAACGCAAGCGTTTCCGGCCGCATACGGACCAGCGCTTCCGCCCGAGCTCGCCGCAAAGTGACGGGCTTCGCGCCCACGTCCACCATGCGGCTTGCCCCCGATTCGTCAAAATGAGTTAGCTCCGACATCGCCGAACCGTCCTTTCGATATCGCGGGCGCCACACCAGCCCAGCGGGGCGCCGCCTCCTCTCGCAGTTCGGTCGAACTATATCGGCCGTCAGCAGCGTTCACAAGAGCCTACCGGTTCTCGATCGAGCCTCCTGTCTGCCGCCACTCCAGCCAAATCAGCGCCGCCAGGCCAGCAAGCACGATCGCCGCCCCCAGAACCTGCAGGGGGGTGAGCTGTGTCCCCCAGAGCGGCCACTCGACCAAAGCGGTCAACACCGGCGCCGAGAGCATGTACATTCGAAGTTTCCAAATGCTCATGTTCCGCAGCGCGACGTAATAAAGGGGCAAGCCAATTGCCGCCAGCACGCCCAGCAGCACCAGCGTCTGCCAGATGGGCCCGACCGCCACGATTTCAGGCCACGCCGAAAAATCGTGCTCCCACCATCCCAGTACCACAAACCCCAACATGTTCATGCAGTGGTTGTAAAGGGCCACGGTTTCGTCATCCATGCTCTGCAAAATATGGCGAATCACAAAAGCGTTCACGGCCAAACCGAACGCCGCTCCGATGATCATGAAATCGCCGATCACGTGACCGCCCCACTCGAACCGGTCCAGCTCCGTCACCAAAGCCAATCCGAAGAGCATGATCGGAATGAGAAGCAGTTGAGGACGACCGATCCGTTCCAGCCCCAAGGCCCAACCGATCACGACAACGAACAGCACGTCCAGTCGGAAGAACATCGACACATTGGTCGCCGATGTCCACTTCAACGCGCCGAACCACAGCAAGTTGATCCCGATCGCCACGGCGCCCATCAACAGCAGCCAGCTTCGTTTGTCTCCCGGCCGGAGTCGTCGCCAGCCGTGGCCGGTGCTCAATACCCAAGCCGCCAGTATCGCGATCGTGATCAGACGCGACAGGGTCCCCACCAGCGACACGGGGCACTGCCGGATGGCGATGAGATATCGCAACAAGACGGTAAAAAACACCCACGGCACGATGGCCAAGGCTGCGTAAAAAACAGATCGCATTCTCTCGTTCTACTCTTTGGTGTCGCCCCTCGGTGGCCATTGTCCCTTTCCGGCGCGATCGCGATCGTTCCGGCAAAGAATGCGGACGATTGTAGATCAAATCCGGCATCTCTCAATCCTGAACCGGCCCAAAGGGGGCGAGGGGCGAGACGGTTCGGTTTCGCGAAACGGCCTTGCGGAGAGCGAGCCGGCATGCGTCGTGACGACGGGCTGGTGTGAACCGACCGACTCGGGCCCCCAGAGCTGACGCCTCCCGCTGGCCTGCGCACGGTGCGCCAGCTCAACCCATCCGCCACGCTGCGTAGGCTGTTCGTTCCGCAATTGATCGTACGCGAGCGGTACACGCGGCGCCGGTAAGCTCCCGGGGGCCCTTGCCCATGCGGAGCGTTTCTGCCGCTCGTGCGGTTCCCGTTGCACACCTCCGGAGCGAGCTACTTGACGGCAATTATTACACCAGATAGTGTAATTAGGGCGATTGCTGGGAACAGGGGCGGAAAGGAACAGAGGGGCCCGCCCGAGAACGCCCCGGCGAGGAAACGAACCGGCGGGGACTTGGACCGAAAGGCGAACCATGAATTTTCTTTGGACGCACCGTGGCAGGATGGCTGCAACGGGCTTGTGGCTCTTGGTGTTGCTTTCGGCGGCGGACGATCAAGGGCGACTTCTTGCCAAAGGTCGGCTGCCCCGTTGGCGGGACAATGCAGGGATGGAGTTTGTGCGCGGCGGCGTCTTCACCTATCGAGGTCAGAGCGTGCGCGTCCGGTCCTTTTACATGGATCGGTACGAAGTCACCAACGCGGAATATTGCCGATTTCTGAACGACGGAAACGGCAAGCACTGGAATCCGAACCAGGAGATCGAAAAACGGGATGGCCGGTTCGTACCGAAACCGGGCAAGAAACCATGGCCGGTGTATGCGGTTTCGTGGTATGACGCGGCGGCTTACGCGCGGTGGGCCAAAAAGCGCCTGCCCACAGACGCCGAGTGGCTATGGGCCGCCGCCGGCAAAGAAGGACGCCGCTTTGCGTGGGGCAACGAACCGATTCCACCGGAGCGGGCGAACTTTGGCATGAACGTCGGCCATCCTCAGCCCGTGGGCAGCTACCCGAAGGGCCGCTCGCCGGACGGCATCTTCGATCTCACTGGCAACGTGGCCGAATGGTGCGACGATTGGTACGAGCTGGCCAAAACGGGCGAGCTGAAACGGACGGCTGTTTCAGACAGGGGCCCGCGGAAGATTCGCCGCGCTGGCTGTTTCGCCATGCCGGCCGAGCGCGAAGTCAACTCCGAGTTCGGCACGCCGTCGCCGGACTACCGGCCCAAGTGTATTGGGTTCCGCTGCGTGCGACCCGCTCGACGGGTGCTGGTCATCGTTCCCGAGAACTTCGCCGAATTGGAGTACGCCGCGTACACCGCCGTGTTGGCCTGGGCCGGCCATACCAACCCGGACGGCGATTACATGATGCCGAAGTCTGGGGCTCCGAGCGTTCCGTTGTTCGAAGTCGTTGTGGCGGGACTTCGGCCGGAGGTGCGCGGCATGGGCGGCACGACCGTTCGGCCGCACCGCCTGGTCCAAGACCTGACCGACCGCGAAAGCGATCGCTTCGATGCCGTGGCGGTGCCGTCTTGTGTGGGCAGCGGCCGCGGCCAGCACACGGATCAGGGATGGGATGATCTGGCTCATCCGCGAGTCGCTGCCGTTCTGCGCCGGGTCCACCAGAACGGCGGTATCATCTCGACGATCTGTGGAGCGCAAGCCGCAGCCAAGCTACCCATTCCCCAAGCCGGTCCCGAGCAACCGGTGGCGTTTGATCCGCAGGCCCGGATCGCCACGTCTGTCGGCCCGGCTGTCGTCGTCGAAGCCGCCTGCCTGGTCGTCCAACAACTGGTCCGGCCCGAGCAATATCGCAGCTTTCGCAAATACAACCCGTGGCTTTTCGGCGGCCAGGATCAATTCCCGCCTCGAATCGAGTCGCTGCGCTGAAGTGTTGGCGTCGCCAACACGGACCCGCCAAACGGCTCCATCCCGGCGCGGCGCGAACCCACTATGCAGGCTCGCAGGCACCGGTCGGCGTGGCCGCGTCGGTCCGGGCTGTCCGCCAACCCATCGCGCCGAACAGCGAATACAAGGCGGGCAGGACCAGAAGCGTCAGGAGGGTGGAGCTGATGACGCCGCCGACTACCACCGTGGCCAGCGGGCGTTGGACTTCGGCGCCGACGGCGGTGGCGAGCATCATGGGGACAAAGCCCAAAGCGTCGGTGACAGCGGTCATCAGCACCGGGCGCAGGCGGACTAGGCCGGCTTCGCGGATTGCCGCGTCCCGGTCCAGGCCTTCGCCGATCCGTTGCCGGATGTAGGAGACCAACACCAGTCCGTTCAGCACCGCGATGCCGAACAAGGCGATGAACCCGACGCCGGCCGAAATGGAAAACGGCATGCCGCGCAGGTACAGCGCCATCACGCCGCCCACGACGGCGAACGGCACGCCACTGAAGATCAGCAAGGCGTCGCGGATCGAATGGAACGTAGTGTAGAGCAGCGTGAAGATGAGCAGCACCGCCAACGGGACGACGATCATCAGACGCCGCTGCGCCTGCTGCATGTGTTCGAACTGGCCGCCCCAGGTGACGTAATACCCGGGCGGC
>JAADHY010000368.1 GCA_013151585.1 Planctomycetota bacterium | reverse complement strand
CGGACAACCTCGGTATCGATTACCAGATCATTCCGATCGACGCGGTGCACCGCGCGTTCGAATCGACGCCGGTGGTGGGCGAGGAGCTGCGAAGCGATCCGGCGGGACTGGCCGACCAGAATCTGCAGGCGCGCATCCGCGGCGCTCTGGTCATGATTCGAAGCAACCACAACGGCTGGCTAGCCCTGGCCACCGGCAACAAGAGCGAGCTGGCAGTCGGTTACTGCACCCTGTACGGCGACATGGCCGGCGGCTTCGCCGTTCTCGCGGACGTCTTCAAAAAAGACGTCTACGCGGTGGCGCGTTATGTCAACGAAGTGCGTGAAGGCCGTGAGGTGATCCCCGAAAACGTCTTGACAAAACCTCCCAGCGCCGAGCTTGCTCCCGATCAGTTCGACCAGGAGACGTTGCCACCCTATCCCGTACTCGATGCGATCTTGGAAGAGCTGATCGAGCGGGAAGCGTCGGTGTCGAGTTTGTTGGATCGCTTTCCGCCTGAGACGGTCCGCTGGGTGGCCGATCGGCTAGACCGGAACGAATTCAAACGACGTCAGATGCCGCCTGGGATTAAGCTGTCGGCGCGGGCTTTCGGCAGCGGCCGCCGCATGCCGATGGCGGCGAAGTTCGACTTCGAGAGCTGAGAGCCCGCTTCCGAAAAAAATAGAAGGCAGAAGGCAAGAAAGAGACGGGAATCAGGAGTGGAGCAGCGAGCGGCGAGGCTTCGCAAAATGCCGATCTGCAGCTCCGCGCTTGCAACTGCCTCTCATCTATCGACTCATCGCTGCCGCCACAGCCGCTCGTCGTCGATGCCCAGCGCGGCTTGAATATCCGCGATCTCCCTTTTGAACCGTTTGGCGTCGACAGGATAACCTTTGGTTGGCTTCAAGGTCGGCCGACGCTGCTGCCAGAACCGGTTGAAGCCGTCCATGACCAGTTCACGCAAATACTTGCTCACCAGCGAAGCCACGGCCACGGGAAGATGGTTTTCCGCTTTCATTTGAAAGCGAATTTCTGACGCTCCGATCCGATAGCGGCTCACCACACGGTGCTCTTCGAGGCGTCGGACCATCCGGCCGTCCATCGCGGATTGAAGCAGTCCCTCGTACCGATTCCGGCCGCCGTGCTTGTCGGCGATAATCAGAGTCGGCTCGGTTGTGTCCGGCTGCCAGACTCGCCGCAGCAACTGCAAGCTGATGTGCGACAGGGCGTGACTTTTGCTGTCGAACATCCGAACCAACTGATTGAATCGTTCCGGAACGACGACGTCGCAGCAAACGGTTTTCAACTGGATGCCGTTGTCCCGGCAGCAATCTGACCAGCGCGCGGCAGCGATGTCGATCGCCTTCGAGTCGGCGACAGCCGGCAGCGGCACGTCGGCGCACTGGTACCACGGCAAACGGTCATCCGGATACGGTGCGGTGCAGAGCATGTGCCATAGCTCCCGAAACGAACGCGGACGATAACCCAGCAGCCGCAACGTGCAAAGCACTGATTTTTCCAACGACGCCAAACCGCGCGCAGGTTGGTAGACTCGCTTTGAGTCATCGATATGGAGCATCGGGGCCGCGACCGGCAACTGCCGAGTGACGACTTTGTTGAATTGCGTCCACAAGTCGATCCCATCGGGCTCGCCGGGAACCTGCCACACGGTGACCGTCACCACCAGCGGCCCCAGATTCGGTCCGTAACCCGCTTCATCCATTCCAATCAGCCGGGCCATGCGAGAATCCTCCGGTCCATCGACCATCCGGGAGTCAAGACCTGCGGAACCGAGCGGCGGCTTCCGTCTCGTGACGGTCCCGGGCAGTCAGTCCATCGAGCCATGACCGCGGTCTGCCCAATGGCTCCATGGGACTGTCTGCGATTTGCGCGGACTTTTCAAGCTCGGCGTCTTCTTCTGTTGACCCAGAAAAGAACTGCCGTGTTGGCCGCAGTCAATCGAATTCGACCAGACCGAAGGATTCCGGACGAGGAGCAAGGCCGGCCTCGGGAGTCCAGCTCTGAAGGCCGACACCGGGGATCGTCCGGACCACGCCGACAGCCCAGACCGTTTGCCGACGCGGCACCGTAGGAGCCAGTTCGGTCAGAGGCAGAGCCATCTCCACGCGCCACTGTCGCCGGTCGCCGTCGACCGCGATGTAGCACTGCGGATTCCAACCAGTATCCTGCCAGCACGATTCGGCCACCCAACCGCGTTGGTCGATGTGGATTGCGTAGTACGTCGAGTAGTCGCGGTCCAAGTCCAGATAGAGGCTGACGCGGTCGTGTTGAGTCAAGTCGGCATCGTGACGCCGACCCTCGTACTGCGGCCGTTCGATGGGCACTCCCTTGACTCGAGGTAAAACCGCAGCGAAATAAAGAAACTGGTCATCACGAGCCAAATAGCCTGTGGCTGGTTCCGAGGTGTCCGCCGTGGCCGGGTAGGCCCACCGAAGCGTCATGGGATCGGCGTCGCGCCAACAGGCGTCGGTGAGCAGGCCATCCAAGTGAGGAGCTTGCGGTGTCCTCCGGCACAAAGCGTACGGTTTGGGTGAGCCTTTGCGGTGGACGAGCCAGATTTCGGCGTCTGCGACTTTCTTCCACAAGCCGGACTGCTCCGCTTGCAACCGCGCGTAAATTCGGTCGGCTCCCGCGCGAGCCCCCTGCCTTCGAGTCAGCGCTGCCAAAGCCAACTGAACCTGCGGGCTTTCAACCAGCTTGGGAAAGCGCCGTTGCATTTCTCTGGTCAGTGCGATCGCTTGGCTTTGCCACTGCGTTTGTTGGGCGATCCGCCACGGGACAGCTCGTTCCTTCTGCGTGACGGGAGCCATGGCGGCCGCTTGCGCGATTCGCTGACTCTCGGTCAACTCATCCGACTCGCCTGCCGCCAGCCGCTGAATCGCCTGATGGACTTCCTCGACGACCGCCTTCCGATTCGTCTGACGCCGCGACGACTGCGCCACCGTTTTTCGGTTTCGTTGCCAAGCCAGCTCGGCGCTGCTCCAGTACGAGAACAGCCACTGCATCGCCGGCCCAGCCGTCGGATGTTCCGGGTACCGACGAACCAATTCCATCAAAGTGGTTTCGGCCAAGTCCCAGCGGTGGCGACCGATGAACTGATTCGCCAGCCGCAGTAGCTGGACGGCAGCTCGGTCATCGGACAGTCCATCCGTAAAGTCGCTCAGGTGGGCGACCAATTGAGCCGAATGGACGGGGCTATCCAGGAATCGGTCGGAAATCGCGGCCAGGTTACGTTGCTTGCGAGCCAGTTCCAGCTTCCGATCCACGAGTTCGGCGTCGACAGGTGGCAGAGACCGGCGGGCGGCCGATCCGGGTGCCAAGACCAGACCGCTCCAAAAATCGCGTACGGCAGCGGGGGCAGACTCGGTCGAATGGGCGTCCCAAATCAGGGCGTAAGGCTCGGGCTGTGCGGCTGGCAAAGGAAGGCCCAGCAGGCCATAGCCGTCGGCCGCGATCAGAGCTGGCGTCGAGCCGATTCGCGGCAAAAGCTGGTTCGGATCGAGACGGACCGAGGCCGCCTCGGCCGACGGACAACGCACAAAGACACGCATCGTCTGCCAAGGACTCAGGCCCGCCAGTTCGAAATGCTCCAGCCACCGGGTCGCGTCCGCCGCTTGTCCCACGGCGGCCAACATGGCCTGCCGCAAAATGTCGCGGCTGGCGTCTTGAGGGTCCGATTGGTCGATCACCACGACGCTCGGCCGCCACGTTCGCAGCTCGCTGACCAATCGGCCGATCAGCACGTCCGGCAGTCGCCCCTCCGTCTGACGCAGCCATGCGGCGACCAGCGTCTGTGGCGATCGTTGCAGGTCCGGCAGGTCGGTCAGCGAAAGTTGCCAGCCGATCTGTGCGACGCAGCCCCCGGCGGCCAAGACCGCCTGATGCAGTTGCAGGTCGCTGTTTCGCCGGCGGAAGCCGTCGGGACCGAGGTCGTCCCGAGCGGTCACCGAGACGACGCTCCGATAGCCTTGGTCGCCCGCGTACCGGCTGAGCAGCTCAAAGGACACCTGTGACGAACGGGGATAGACCGCCAACAGCGCGGCTCGGCGCCGGCCCGCCCGCACGGTCTGCCAAGTTGCGCCACCGTCTTCCGTGCGCAGAATGGTCCCCATCGCGCCGACGGCATAGCCCATTCGCTCGGTCGGGAAGTCGACCGCGTACAGCGGAAGCGACTGGCCGGTCATTTGAGCCAACCACGTGGCTCCACCATCGGACGTGTGCCAGATCACGCTGCCCGGGGCGCCGGTGATCCAAGCCTTCTGTTTGTGGCAGGCTACCGCGTAGAAGTCGAAAACGTCGCGCACCTCCTCCGGCAGCGGATGGGCAGGCTCTTGCCAGACGATCCCGCCGTTGGTCGTGCGCAGGACCAGACCGCCGTCGCCGACTAGCCACCCGGTCAGGTTGGGCATCAGTCGGACATCATGCAAGTCGCGCCGGCCCAGAGCTTCGACCCGCGGCGGCAGCAGTTTGCGTCCTCCGACCAGACCGACCCGACCACGACGCCCGACTACGACTCCCGTGCCCGTCCCGATGAAATCCGCTCCCCGCCAACTTCCGGCGAGCTCGCCCGTCAACTGTTCCCAAGTCTCGCCGCCGTCCGTCGTGACGAACACGCCGGCGCGATCCTTGCTCCCCTCCGGCGACGCCAGCGCGACCACGATGCCCGTCTTGGGACCGAAAAACCGCACTGCGATCAACATCGGCAGGCGGCGCCTGTCGAGTCGCTTCCAGGTGCGGCCGCCATCGGTCGTGTGCCAGACTACGCCGAAGGCCGCCTGAGTAAACGGCTCGAATCCGCCTCCGACAATCCAGCCGACCTGATCGGTCAAAAAGCAAACGTCTCGAAGCGAACAGTCGACCGGAGTGGGTAGGAACTGCCAGGTGCGGCCTCCGTCGATCGTGCGCCAAACGGTTCCATGATCGCCGACCGCCCAGCCGGTGCGCGGTCCCACAAAGTCCACGGCGAACAGGCTTGCATCGTCTTGCTGGGGCGACGGACGAACGTCTGAAACATCTCCCGCGCCCGTCCGAACTGGATTGCTCAGACACGCGCAACAGACGACGATGGACCAGGCCGCCGTCAGCCGAGGAGCAATGACAACAGGTCGTCCATGACCACGCATCGGAAAGGTCCTTGTTTCTGGAAGCGGTGCCCGGGGGCTGGACAGGAGGGCGCACCGGACAAAAAGCCCCAGCAAAACCGGCCACTAGGGTCGGCTCGCCGAGGGCCTTTTCCTGTGGCCCCGTGGGAAGGGATTGCGTATTCTTACAAAAAGGGAGGCACGCTCAAATGCCAATTCCCCGGGAAGACGCCTTCGGCGCGTGCCACTGTCGCGCAAGTGGGGACGCCACTTTGCGGCCGCCCAACGCAGGCAGGGCCTGCGGTCAGGGCGTTCCCCAACAAAGTCCGGGGAAGCGAAGGACCGAGCGAGAACAGGGCTCTTTCTCGTTCTTTCGGAGAGAGGGCTAAACGGAAGGTTCACAGCCCCTGCTGAGCCGCATTCGAAACTCTTGTGGCGGCGCCGTGCCTTGGCCCGGCCCACCAACAGAGGAAAAGAAGCGGCGCTGCTTCCAAAGGCGGCTTGTGCTATCCTCAACGCACCATGATCCTGGAAGGACTCGTTACAACGCTCAATACGGACGACACAATAAACGTCGCGCCGATGGGAGCGACAGTGGGCTCAGACATGAAGGCCCTCGTCCTGCGCCCCTATCGGACTTCGCAAACTTATCGGAATCTGAAAGAACGCCCGGAAGGGGTTTTTCACGTCACGGACGACGTGCTGTTGCTGGCCCGAGCCGCGATCCATGCGCTCGACGAGACGCCGGAAACGTTTGAGGCCGCCGAGGTGCGTGGCCGAGTCCTCACGGATGCCTGCCGCTGGTACGAGTTCCGCGTAGAATGGTGGGACGAGCGGCAGGAGCCGCCGCGTGCCAAGGCCGAAGTCGTCCATTCGGGGCGGCTCCGCGATTTTTTCGGGCTTAATCGGGCCAAGCACGCCGTCGTCGAAGCCGCGATCCTGGCCAGTCGGGTCGAGTTTCTTCCGAAAACGCAGATTCTGGCTGAGCTGGACCGGCTGGAAGAACCGGTCCAAAAAACCGGCGGCCCCGAAGAACAAAAGGCTTTCGATCTGCTGCGGCGATTTGTGGCCGAATCTTAACGGCCGCTCGCGGCGTGATGACATCCCGTCCGATAGGGCTCACCGGACACCCAAACCGAGCTCGGTGGGGAAAGGCCGTCATGAACCGAATCGTCCGAGTTGTCACCGGTGCCCGGTTGCATTTTGGGTTTCTGGCCGGGGCGGAGCCGAGCTCCGTCTCTCCGGCGAACCCTCTGCCGGACGGAGCCTGGCGGTCGGTCCGTACCTTCGGTGGTGTCGGGATGATGGTCGACTCGCCCAGCGTCCGCCTTTCTGTCGAAACCAGCAACGAATCCGTCGAGATTAACAGGCGAGATGCCACAGAGGCGAGCCGTGACACGGGGGCGACCGGTGACAATGCGGTGAGGCCGGAGGGATGTCGCGATGCGTCGGCGAGCGATTATGTCGCGGCCGAGATCGTTGCCCCTGAACCGTGGCGCAAACGCATCGAGGCGATCATTCGCCGATTTGAGGCCGACGAGCCCCAACAGCATTGCAGAGCCTATCGCGTGACCTTGGAAGAGACGATTCCGGCACACATGGGCTTGGGCTCGGGCACACAATTGGCTTTGGCCGTGGCGGCCGCGATTGCTCATTTGCAAGACAAACCACTCGATCCGGTCCGACTGGCTCAGCGAGCGGGCCGGGGCCTTCGCTCCGCGGTGGGCTTGTACGGGTTCCTTCACGGCGGCCTGATTGTGGATGCCGGGAAGCGCCCGGAGGAGCCCCTGAGCCCCATGTTGGTACGAATGGCTGTCCCGAGGTCGTGGTCCGTGGTGGGGCCGACGCGGGCAGGTGGGTTATCCGGCACCGAAGAACAAAACGCGTTCGACCGCTTGCCGCCAATGCCGGCCGAATTGACCGCTCGGCTTTCTCAACTCGCTTTGACGGGCCTCTTGCCGGCCATCGTCGAAGCGAACTACTCGGAGTTCGGCGAAGCTCTTTTCGAATTCAATCGCTTGGTCGGCCGATATTTCATTCCGGTTCAGGGCGGTGAATACACTTCCGAGATGGCTGCGGAGTGGGTTCAGTTTGCTCGGAATCGAGGTATTCCGGCGGTGGGACAAAGTTCTTGGGGACCGACGCTGTTCGCGATTTGCCCCGACAACCAAACCGCAAGACGGCTGGCCGCCGCGACCCGGGACGATCGCCGTTGGCGAGGCTGGATTGTCGCCCTCACGACACCACGGAACGCTCCGGCCGATGTCCTGACGATTGAGAATTGAAGAAACGTCGAAATACCGACGGCGTTCTTTGCCTGTCACCGAGCCTCGCGAGTCGAACCGGCGGCGGCTGTGAATCCACCGATCCGGGCAAAGCATCGGCAAGCGGCCGGTGTCAGCCGGCCGAATGCTGGATCAGCCCTCCGCAAGCTCACGCCTCTGGTTCGCCCGCCAACTCTCTCCCCTCACCACGGAACCCTTCTCACCGCGCCAGCCAGCCGCCGTCGATCGAGACGATGCTGCCGTGCATATAATTCGAAGCATCGGAGGCTAAGAAGACGACTATGCCGGCCAGCTCTTCGGGCTGTCCCCACCGTCCACAGGGAATGCGGTCCAGAATCTGCGGGCCGCGGACGGGATCGTTCCGCAGGACGCCGGCAAGGTCTGTTTCAAAGTAACCCGGAGCGATGCAATTGACGTTGATGCCCCGACGACTCCAAGCGACGGACAACGATTTGGTCAATCCGGCCACACCATGCTTGGCCGCGGCGTAAGCGGGGATGTTTAACCCGCCTTCGAAGCACATGACCGAACCGATATTGATGATTTTGCCGCGCCCTCGACGAAGCATGTGCACGGCAGCCTGCTGACACAAATCAAAGACCGCAGTTAAGTGCACTTCAAGTAACTCGCGCCATTCCGACTCGGGATACTCTTCCGGCGGATGACGGGTGCCGGCGCCCGCGTTGTTGACAAGAATGTCAATTTGGCCCCACTCGGCAACAACGCAATCGACCAGTCCTCGCCGCTGTTCCGGAACCGTCAGATCGGCCTGCAGGTCAAGGAAGCGGCGACCGGCCTGTTCCACCAGACGCCGCGTTTCGTCCGCGCGGCCCGTACGCGAAACGCACGCCACGTCCGCCCCGGCTTGGGCCAATCCGCAGGCCATCGCCTGGCCCAACCCTCGCCGCGCGCCGGTCACCAGCGCAACGCGCCCGTCCAATTTGAACAAATCCAGAATCATTGCAGGCCCTCTTGCGGAAACACCGATGAGAACAATCCTCAGCGACTGCCGGTCGGCGATATCTGGTAGCTCCGACGCGGTCGTGCGCAAAAGACGATCTTCAGAAAGTTCCCCGGTTGATGTCGCCGTCCGAACCCGAGGCCGGGAGGACGGTTTGCCACGTCACGGATCAATCTTTCGCAGAAGACACTTTTCAGCGCCGTTTCGGGCGGGTACAGTATAGTCGGATCGGCGCAAAAGTCAGTTCGACCGGTCCGGCTGGGACGAACGATTGTGATGGATAGACTTTGGCGATTGGACCGTTCAGAAGGCGGGCAGCCATGCGCAGAGTGGGATGGATGAGAGGACGATCGACGATGGTCTCACGGCGGGATTTTCTGCGCGTGGGAGGCCTGAGCGTGGTAGGACTGTCCGTGGCCGACAAAGCGGCTTTGGCCGCGTCGGGAGAAGGTACGTGGTCGAAAAGCTGCATTTTCATTCTGATGACGGGCGGGCCCAGCCAGCTCGAGACGTTCGATCCAAAGCCCAACGCTCCTCCTCGCATCCGCGGACCGCTGAAAGCGATTTCGACAGCGATTCCGGGCGTTTGTTTCTCCGAAGCGCTTCCGGGCCTGGCTCAGCGAGCTCACAAGCTGACGATTTTGCGAAGCCTCTGTCACGACGCGGCTCCCATCCATGAAACAGGCTACCAATACTTGTACACGGGCCGCCTCTGTCAGAACGGGCGAAGGTATCCCTGCTTTGGATCGGTCGTCGCTGCGACTCTGGGACCTCGCAATGGTGTACCCCCTTTTGTAGTTCTGCCGGACCGGCTGAAGAACACGGGCGTGGAAGTGTACCGCGGCGAGGGCGCAGGTTTTCTGGGCGAATCGTT
>JAADHY010000580.1 GCA_013151585.1 Planctomycetota bacterium | reverse complement strand
TGGCGATTGTCAACACGCGCAATAACGACTCGATCATAACCGAGTCGATCGATGTGAGTTCGCACAAGTCGGCGATGATGTTCTTGACGTTGCTCTCCATCGCCGTTCGCAAAACGCGATTCGCGTCCATGTGGACTTCCCGGTACAGGAAGTTTCGCGCAGCTCCATGGGGAATGATCACCAACACCCCGCCATCGAGGATGACGTCGAAGACTTTTGCGGCAGCCGGCATGGGACTGATCCGTTTGTTGTCTTTGAGACGCATCGCCCGGTGGGATTTCCGAACAAGAGCGAAACGTCTCGAGGGCAGGGTGCTGCACGCTCCGCGCGCACACCATCCATCAACTCGCGAACGCCTCACCACCGACGGCTTGGAGTCCGAATTTCTCAGGTCGCATGCTGTTGGCCCGCAGTAACTACGTCTTTTATATGATAGCCAATCCTTCACCTGATAGAAACCGTCGGTTCAGAAGTTTCGCGACGTGTGCCCGGCCGAACGTGATCCCACTTCAGTATTCAGAGACGCTCGCCCACGAGTCTTTTTCGATCGACAACGCTAGACAGTTCACGCGCAGGCGGTACAATCGTCGTCTACTTCGGTCAGCTTGCGGCCTCCGGCGCGGACTGGCCATATCTCGGTGAGAAAAAGCACTGATTGACGGAGGACTCCCATGCCGAAAATCAACAGCTACGTTGACATCTCGACGATTGATCGCGAAGCGAAAAAAGATTTCATCGACCGGCACTCGCCTTTCATCTCGTGCGAGTCGACGGCGAAGGCGGGTCAAAAGTTTCCCGTGACGGTCCGCGTGGGCAACGAGTACACGCACCCGGACGACCCGGACCATTTCATCAAGAGCGTGTCGCTGTACAACGGCGAGACGCTGCTAGCCGAAGCCAACTTCACGGCCGGTGCGCTCGGCGGACAGGGACAAAAGGGCCAAGCGGAAGTCACGTTCCAAATCGTTCCCACCGGACGAAAACTCCGTCTTTCCGCGATCGCCTATTGCACCAAACACGGACTGTGGGAAGGCACCCCCGTGGAAGTCGCGGTCGAGGAATAAAGCGGAAAATGTCTCAAGGGGCGTCCCGCCGGTCCAGCTCTTCCAGCACTCCTTTGATGAGAAGAGGCAAAACGACCGTGGCGTCGGCATAGACCTCAGCAAACCGTCCGCCTTCCGCCGGAGGAACGAACTTGCCCCAACTGACGCCTTCGGAATAGGTGCATCCCGACAGACCGCCCCAATGGACGGGTTCGGGGCAAATTCGCACGCCGTAGCGGAACCGCGGAGCGGGCCGGTTCCAGCCCAGCCGGGCCTTGGCGATGTCGACGTACGGAGCGATTTGTTGGGCCCAGTTCCGCGGCACGCCGCCGCCGATGGTCAGTATTCCTGTGCGCGTCGCCTGAGTCATCAACCGAGCGTAGTGCTGCAAATCCAGGAAGGGGTTGAACGGTGGAACGGCTTGAAAGGCCGTTTCTGTCGATCCGCCTTCCCGTTGGACATGACGCCGCATCGCCCATGTGGCGACGTCCAAGCCGAGTTCGCAGTCCGTGAAAGCAGGAATAAAAACCGGAACGTTCTTCTCGAAAGCGCTGCGAAGAATCCCTGGGCCCCGATCCATCTGGCTCAGCCGTTTGCCAATGGCTCGGCAAAGGGTCGCGGAAGACCAAACTCCCCCGTCCGGCGTTTCGGTGTCGAGCAGTTCGGTTACGAGCCGTTCCAGGTTGTCCAGATTGGCCTCCATCTCCAACGTATCGTATACGCGGTTGTAACCGTGTTTGAACAGGAGTTCGTCTGACTGAGATGGGTCGTAGCGATAATGCACCAAGCCGATCGATTCGGTCAGACCGTGAGCAATCAAGGCGCCGGTCGAGACAATGATCTGAACCAGTCCACGATCGATCATCTCGCAGATGATCCGTCCCTGCTTGGCGACCGTCATGGCTCCAGATAACGTCAAAACGACGACGCACTCTCGGTCACGCACCATTTGGAGCAGGATGTCGAAAGCCTCGCCAAGCTGACGTCCGGAGAAGGCCGTTTTCCCCATGGCGCGTAGCAAATCGGCGAAAGACCCGACTTGGTTCACATCGAGGCTTTCCAGCGGGGTCAGCCCGTCTCGGCGTCCATCATGCAATTCCCGTTCTGGCATCAGACCCTCTCCCCGCACTCCGGCCCGCCCAATCCGTGATGAAAGATTCACAGAAAGACCGCCGACACCAAGACCGTCCAACTGGACGCGCCGACCGGCTTGCTCATCGTCAGAGGTTCTATCCAGCTAAATCCGCGCCGGTACCGGTTCCGGTGGCCTAGCCGCATCGACCACAAAGCGCGCCACCTCGCGAACGGAAACCGTTCCCAGGTCGATTTCCTCTTGCAAAAGCCGCAAGACCTCCCGAGGGTCGGTTCGGCCGCAAGTAAAGATGTCCAGAGCGATCAGGCCCAAGTCGGCGTAGCTGTGGGCCGAACAATGGCTCTCATCCAGCACGACGACCGCGGTAAAGCCCGGAGGCGGGCCGAAGCGGTATCGAACCTGCGAGATGACGGTCGCGCCCGCTCGCTCGGCGGCTCGGGCCATCGCGTCCAGCATGGCAGCGTCGTCTAGGCAGACGGAACGAGACACGTCCCGACAGTCGATCAGCAAATGCTTGCCTCTTTGCAACTGTTGGTCCTCCTCCAAACACGACCGGACACCCTTGCGGGTCGAGTGTGCCTCAATCCGAAGCGATCCGGCCGATCCGGGGCCTTACCATCGAACCGCGAATAGACTCTCCAGCCAATCCATCCCAACGCCGCATTCGACTTCCACACCAACCGCTGACCGCTTCGCGCTGAGTTGGCGCGGAAGCGGTCCGGCTGGATCAACGGGTGGAGTAGAAAAGCTGACGTTGTTGCCTCAGGAAGCGTCGCGCATCGGTCAAGATGCGAAGCAGCAAGCGAACCGGCACACTGGAATCGCGTTTGATAACGCGGTGCTGGCAGGAGCAAAAGAAGGGCTCAAGCGTGGGACTTCGCCCAAACAAAATCGCAAGTCCGGAAGGCCTAATCGCACGTCGTCGTTGTCGGTCGGTCCCTGCGCGGCGTGCACTGAACTGACTGGCGTCTCGAGACAGCCAGCGTGATTCCCGCGTCCGAGCGTCTGCGCGCACAGACCCATCCCGAAAAATACGTGCGAAGTCAGCCATCTGCGTACATAAACCGTACTCGCTTCGATCTGTCAGAAAAAGCGATCACGCGGCTCGGCAGTCGATCAGCCGGCGCGTCCCATCGGCCTCCCGGCGCATCGCTCGGAAGATCGTCCCGCGGAATTGTAGAACGTCGACGCGCCCTTTCCAATAGAACGGAGCACGGTTTTTCGCAAAAAGCAGAGCATCCCGGAGATGCGCTGCGCGGCCTGGAACGGACGCGGGCGTCTCTCTGCCTACGACCGCTGGGCTTCCGCCCTGACGCTGCGCGTGTCAGAAGCGGACGGGTCGGTCCCGGCCACATCTCCTGAGGACGCCGAACTTTCGCGCACCGGTTCCTCCGCCGCCATCGGTTGCCCCAGTAGCGAATGAACCACCAACATGCACGCGCCCGTCACGAGGAAAACGTCCGCAAAGTTGAAAACCGGCCACGGCCATCCCCCGAAGGTGAAAAGCAAGAAGTCGCGCACCGCGTAAATCCGCTCCCCAGTCAGCGGGTGGATACACTGAGGCAGTCCCAGGCGGTCGTACAGATTGCCGAGCGTCCCGGCCATGATGAATGCCAGCGACAGCGTCAGCCACCAACTGCGTGCCGCTCTGGCGACGAAAAGCCAGTAGAGAATCCCGAAAAACGCCACCACGCTCAGCGACGCGAACAACCACGTGTAACCTTGAGCCATTCCCCACAGGGCGCCCTGGTTGAACGACGTGTAAAGACGGAACGTTACCCAGCCGCCGAAAAAGGTTTTGACCCAGTGACTGGCCTGACCGGGATAGCCTAACGTCGAAAAGACGACCGACTTGGAATACAAATCCCAAGCGAGCCCCGACATCGCCACCAGAACAAAGGCGACATACCGGTTCAGCGGAACTCGGCTCATAGCGAGAGTTCTTCGCGTTTCCGTTCGCAATGAATGCAATTGCGCGCAAAGGGGATCGCGCGCAGACGCGTTTTACCGATCGAGGCCTTTGACTTGGGCTTGCCCGATTCCAAGCACATCTCGCACAGCCCGTACGTCCCGTCCTCGATCCGTTTCAGCGCGGCATCGATCTCTTCCAGCGTCTCTTGCTCGTTCTCGACGAACCGCAAGGCAAAATCCTGTTCGTAGTTGTCCGTCCCCAGTTCGGCGATGTGCGTGGGGCTCTTCGAATCGCTGCCCGTATCACCGCGATTTAGCGCACTTTCCGTCAACTGCTGCATGTCACCGCGAAGTCGGGCGCGTAAATCGAGCAACCTCTGCCGAAACTCATCCAGCTCGGACTTTTTCAACATGCAAAGCCTTTCCCGGGTTGGAGCCACGTTGTTGCCAGAATCTCCAAGCCCCGTATTATCCCTTTTTCTACTGGTCACGTCAACGCTGACTTGTGATCATCCGTGATGCGCCTTCCCGAACAATCTCACATACTTTAACGCAAACCGCGGCAGTCCGAATCGCTGGCCCTGGCTCGTCCGAGTCGTTGAAAACCCGATCGTGCCACCAATTTCGCCGAGTTCCACACCAGCACGATTTTCTTCTACGCGGCATCGTCTTCGGCCCGTCGCGCAGCGACGGATGCCCCGAAAACGCCACAAGCCCACGAAAACGCGACCGTCCCGGATGAACGCCGAACCGGTTTTGCCATCCTTTCAGGACTCTTCTTGTTTGTACGCCCTTCGTTCCCATGACGGGTGCCATGGTCTAAACTCTTATTGGGCGCAGAACGTGAATAACGTTCGCGTTTTCGTTGGAAGAACTCCTCGAATGCGGTCGCCCTCTGCCGCGTTGGATCCCAAGCGATGCTGGAGCATCGCACTCCAAACCGCGTGCCCTCGGGGATGCCAAGGGCGAGACCCTTGGCTAGACTCTTTGCGCGACAACATTCGCGCTGCACAGGCTTTTTGGGCAATTTGGGCGGAGCCATGGTCGCGGAGTTGAACGACGGCTCCCGGCCGAGTATAGCCCTTGTCGGCTTGGCAGCAGGCGCAGCCTGCGTCTGCTGCCCAGGCTGGCACCGTGGCGCACAGGGCTGGCTCGAAGTGTTACCGGGTCCTGCGGGCGCCGTTGCTTTGCCCTGAGATTCCTGGAGTCTGCGCATGTTCTTTGGGCTAAGAGGACGGGAGCTGACGGCGTCATGGTCACTGGGCATTCGCGGCTTTGCTGGGTGGTAGTGGTCACCGGCTGGTTTTGCTCGATAAGTATCCCAGGCATGGCTTGGGCTGCAGAGCAGAAGACGAACGGTCTGCGCGGACTTTGGGCTCGGCATATCCTATTGCTTTACGCCTCACCGGGCGGTCCATCAAAAAGCGATCTGACAGCCGATCAGCTCGGATGGCTAGTTGCAGAGAGGGATTCGCGTGGCCGCGCCGTCGACTTCCTTTTCGACGGTTTCTTGATCTTGGGTTTCGGTTGTCGCGAAGGACGCCATCTGCTGCCACTTCGAGATCGAAAACCGGCGCAACTGAGCGATTGGGATGCTGCGGTCCGCGCGTATCTGGCGACGACTGAGCGGCTGAGCGAGGCGATGGTGGCGGTCCGCAAACGACTGGGCGCCACCGATCGGCGGGCCAAGGTGATCCTGACCATTCCGTATCCCGACCCGAGAAACAGTCGCTTTGGCCCGGTGGGCGGACGATGGCTCGACTTAAGCCGGCAGGCCGATCGAGTCGAGGCGATTCGATGGTACGTGCAGCGGGCGCTGGAGCAGTGGCGACGACGGGAGCAACACGGTCGCTTGGCAGGCGCCCGGTTGGTCGGTTTCTATTGGGGTTGTGAAGGCTTGCGCTCCTACCGCGGCTCACACGGCATGGTGACCGACGCCGAGTTGATCCGAAAAACAGCCGACTGTGTCCACAAGGAAGACCTGTTGTTTCATTGGATTCCCTGTTTTGGATGCGCAAAGGTCTTTGATCGGTATCCGCTTCGGACGCTCGGATTCGACTGCATCACGCAGCAGATCAACTATCAGAACCCGCAGCGACCGGGCCGGCCGCTGAGTATCTTCGAGGAGCAAACGGCTGTCGTGGAGAAGTACGGTCTGCACGGTGTCGAGATGACTCCGATGGCACGCGAAAGCCCTCTGAACCCGCGTGTCTGGTCATGGCATCAGGTGTTCTTGGCCAACTTGGACGCGGCCCTGCGTTATCGCTGGGAGCGCTTCCCAGCTATTACGTACTTCCACGGAAACAGCCTTTGCCAAATCGGGGCCGATCCGAAGACCCGCCCGTACTACGCGCAATTGGCCAAATGGATTCACGGCGAGCTGACACCTACGGACGTGCGCGAGTTGTGCGACCGAGTGGTCGCTGAGTTGAAGGCACGCGGGGCCTTGAGCGAGACAGCTCTGAGACACATCGCCGATGCCGACACGGTTTTGGAAAAGCTACAGTGGATGGAACGGCCGATCGAGTCAGTAGGCGAAGTCCCGATTTCGAGGGAACGGATCGGTGTCGAATGGGTCTCCGTGGCGGCGGACGACGCGGATAACGAAAGCGTGCGGCGATATCGGCCAGGGGTTTGTTTCTTGGGCAACGGCGAGTGGGCGCCGCCAAAAGAGCACGACGGTCGAATTGCTCGATTCGGCGGGCATTACCCAGGACAGGGCGGACCGAATTTCTTGATCAATGACCCGCCCCAGCGTGAGCTCGAATTGCGTCTTAGCTATTGGACCGAGTTTGGTGGGACGGTTCGCGTTTACGATGGGCGCCGGTATCATCGGCTGGCGGAATTGACCGCCAGACGCCGTTGGGCCACTTTGAGCTGTCGTGTGCGCGGAAGCTTGTTGAAAAACCCTGCCGCTGACCGCCCAGAGCCGGGCTGGAACATCTTGTGCGAGATTGACTCGAAGGGAGTTTATGTCGAGAAAATCGAGGTGCGTGCCCTGCAGCGAACAGCGGTCTCTGAAAGGGCCCGTGCCTTTTCGGACCGCCCCTGACCATGGGTTCGCGCATCGGCTTCTCGGACAAGAAGTGACGGAATCCGGGCTGTCCCGTCGCTTTCGCGGTCGGATAAGCTCGCGTAGAATCGCGTCGGAGCGTGGACGAGACGGCAATTTTCGACCAGGACGAGGGACTTTCCAACGCGGGCAGCGGTCCTCGGCGTGGAAGGTCCCTTCCCGATTGATGATGGGAGTCACGGGGCCGCCGTGGAAGCTGCCAGTTCGTGCCGAGCTTCAAACGGCTCTTTTCTGGCAAGCCGACGGTCGCGCAGCACGGGCTACGATGCTGTGTCGGCGATGCTGGCAGGACTGTCCACGGAGCTGCGCCTCAACCTGAGGACGGTGAGCAATGTGGTTCACGAACGGAGGTGCATCATGGGGCGTGGAGCTGGGGCTTGGTGGATCGGAGCGATTTGGGTCGGTACGGTGACGGCGGCTTTCGGGGCGGAGTTGGGCGTTCGCGGAAGTCAGTTCACCATCGACGGCCGACCGACCTTTTTGTGCGGCCTTAGCTATTACGGCGCCTTGGGCGCGTCGCGCGAATTCATCCGGCAGGATCTGGATGATATGCAAGAGGCGGGATTTAACTGGCTTCGGGTGTGGGCGACGTGGAGCGCTTTTGGGAATAATGTGTCGGCAGTGGACGATCAAGGCCGAGTACGGCAGCCGTTCCTGGATCAGTTGAAATGGCTGCTCGCCGAGTGTGACCGGCGTGGTCTGATCGTCGACGTGACCGTGACGCGTGGGGAAGGTCGGCTTGGAAACGCTCATGTACCAACGCTCGAAGCTCACCGCCGAGCCTTGACGACTTTGTCCGTGCACTTGCGATCCTGGCGCAATTGGTACTTGGATCTGGCCAACGAACACAACATTCGCAGCAAGTACGTCTCGTTCGAAGACGCTCGCGCGTTGCGCGACGCCGTCAAGCAGACGGACCCGAAACGGCTCGTAACGCTCTCGTACATTCGCGATTGCTCGAAGGAAGACCTGCGGCGGTACCTCTTCACAGTGAAGGTGGACTTCCTGAGCCCTCATCGCCCGCGCAACCGGCAGTCGCCTGGTCAGACCGCCTCCGTTACTCGGCAGTACTTGGATTGGATGCGTGCGATGGGACGTATCGTTCCAGTTCATTACCAAGAGCCGTTCCGGCGCGACTTCAGCAAAGGGTGGCAGCCGACCGTGGAGGACTTTCTGTTGGACCTACGCGGCGCATTACGCGGCGGAGCGGCAGGGTGGTGCTTCCACAACGGCGACAACCGCTGGGCGAAGGATGGCCGTCCGCGGCGATCGTTCGACATGCGGCAGCAGCGGCTGTTCGACCAACTCGATCCCGTGGAACGACAGGTCGTCGCTCACGTGGGGTCGGTCCTGCGAGAGGAACGAAGGCCGTTGCGCAGGCCGAACGGGAGCACCGGGCCGTTGCGGGTACATCCGGAGAACCCGCGCTACTTTGCCGATGCGTCCGGCCGTGTCGTTTATTTGGCCGGCTCGCACACCTGGCTGAACCTTCAAGACGCCACGCTGGACGGCAAGCGGCTGCCGTTCGACTATGACGAGTTCCTCGGCTTCCTGCAAAAACACAACCACAACTTCTTTCGCCTCTGGACGTGGGAGTCGCCGAGTTGGGTTCTCCGGGATTCGCGCGTCATGACAGTCAGCCCGCTGCCCTTCCAGCGCACCGGCCCAGGTACGGCTCGCGACGGAAAGCCGAAGTTTGACTTAACGCGGTTTAACCGGGCCTATTTCCAACGGCTGCGAGAGAGGGTTGAAGCCGCCGGGCGACGCGGTCTTTATGTCGGTGTGATGTTATTCCAGGGTTTCAGCGTCGCTCGCAAGAGCAAGACGCGGAAGCGTTCGCCCTGGGAGACCCACCCCTTCAACGGGCTCAACAACATCAACGGAATCGACGGCGACCTCAACGGCGACGGCGAGGGATACGAAGTCCACACCCTGTCCGACCCGCGAATCACACGGCTCCAGGAAACCTATGTCCGTCAGGTGATCGATACGCTGAACGACCTGGACCACGTCATCTACGAAATTTCTAACGAAAGCCATGGCGCGTCAGCCGAATGGCAAGCTCACATGATCCGGTTCATCCACGAGTACGAAAAAGGCAAGCCGAAGCAGCATCCGGTTTGGATGTCCTACACGTGGGACGGATTGATCGGACGCGGCACCAATGCCGATCTCTTCGCCAGCCCGGCTGAAGCAATCTCGCCGCACCAAGAAACGTGCGACCGAGACGGGCAAGATCAGCGGTATCGCGATGACCCACCGGTCGCCGACGGCCGCAAGGTGATCATCACCGACACCGACCACCTTTGGGGGATCGGAGGCAATGCCAGTGGGTCTGGCAATTTTGACTGGCGCGGTCTGGGAAAAGTAGGTAAGATTGCTCCGGGCAGCGGAACAGTCCGCTGCGCAAGCATTCGGAGA
>JAADHY010000579.1 GCA_013151585.1 Planctomycetota bacterium | reverse complement strand
TTCAACTTCATGCTGATCTATCGAGGAGTCAGCCGGGGGATCGAGACGTTTTGCAAGATCGCTATGCCGCTGATGGTTTTCTGCGCGGTGTGCGTGTTGGTCCGCGTGTTGACCCTTGGTACGCCTGACCCCGCTCGGCCAAGCCAGTCGGTGCTCGGGGGACTGAACTTCATGTGGGAACCGAAACTGGAGGCGCTCAAGGATCCACAAACTTGGCTGGCGGCCTCCGGCCAGATCTTCTTCAGCCTGTCGGTCGGATTCGGAATCATCATTAACTATGCCAGCTACCTGAGCGAGAAGGACGATGTGGCTCTGAGCGGACTGACGGCATGCAGCATGAACGAGTTTTTTGAAGTCTGCCTGGGCGGTCTGATCACGCTTCCGGCGGCGTTCATTTTCCTCGGAGCGGCCGCGGGCTCCTTTACGACCTTCGGCCTGGGCTTCAACGCTCTGCCCAACGTCTTCGCTCTGATGCCTTACGGCCGCATCTTCGGTTTTCTCTGGTTTTTCATGTTGTTTCTCGCGGCCATCACGAGCAGTTTGTCTATGTTGCAACCGGTCATCGCGTTCTTCGAGGAGGGATTCGGGCTGAAGCGGCATGCCTCGGTCACGTTTCTGGGCATCTTGACGGCGCTGGGTTCCGGCTTCGTGATCTACTTTTCCAAAGGACTGGTCGCGATGGACACCTTTGACTTCTGGGTCGGCACGACGCTTATTTTCGTCCTTGCGATGGTCCAGGCCGGTACCTACGCGTTGGCGTTCACTATTGAGCAGGGCGACAAAGAGCTCCACCGCGGGGCCCACATCCGCGTACCGCGGTTTGTGCAATGGGTACTGAAATATGTCACCCCGTTTTACCTGCTCATCATCTTTATCCTCTTCTGCAAAGATAAGCTGCCGAGCAAACAGACACCGAGCGGCGTCGAGCCCGGTTATGTGGCGAAAATCGCGTCGGATACAGTCGTGTTCCAAAGCATTCTTTTTATTGCGGCTCTGTTCGTGTTTTATCTGTTGCTGGTTCACATTGCCGGGCTCCGTTGGGACCGGGAGGGACGTTTTTCACAATTGAAGTCTTAAGGTGTGAAGCCAACTCCTCGCTTACTCCGCGACCTCAAAGGCCACCGCGAGTTCGGGACGGAAAGTTATGAGTGTGCCTTGCGTACGCATCGAGGGCCGAAGCCTCTATCTCAGTCCTAAGTGGGCGTGGTCCCGGGCGAACCGTTCGGGAGAACATGGCCGACACTTGTAGATTCAGCCGGAGCTTCGCCTCCTCACAACGTCTGCATCAGGTGGTTTTGAAGGAGTTCCTGGTCAAGGGGTTTGCCTTTGGTATCCGCGAGGGCACGGCTTTTGAAGTGCGGTGCTGGTGCGCCGCTTCGGTTTCAAGGCGGCAGACGGCTGCCTCATTCCAAAAGGCGCGACCATTGTTCGTGCTTTCCAAGCGATGAAAGGCTGAGACGCGAGGACTGCAGCGAGTCGAAGGAGCAGCGAACCATGACTCGAGGGGCTTGGGTGGTGATGATCGTATCGGTGGGAGCAGTGTTGTCCTTGGCCACCTTTTGTTTGTACCGCGTGTTGAAGCTCCCGCCGATCGAAGTGGAGGAGCATTTGAAGGGACCGCCGGACATCGACACGCGCGACACAGAAGACGCCGATTGACCAGACGGCTCGCATCGGATTCGATGACGGTGATCCGTGGCGATCGCGGCCGCGATCAGGCAACCGTTTCCGGGCTGAAGAGTGCGGTGCCAAGCGGCAATGGGAGTCACGGGCCCGGGGCAGAAACTGCCAACGGCTTTTGTCGAATGCCTGTTGCCCGCTATCCTGTTTGTAAGCGTTTTTTGGCGAGTCGATGGGCACAACATCGACCACGCTGTTGGATGACCGATGCTGGCGGCATCGGTCACGGCGCTGAGTCGCGTTTCGACCCGTAATTGATTGGGCAATCGGTTGGGCAGGCGAAAGGGGCGCGCCGAGAGGACTGAGGGATGAACGCGTTGAACGTGAACGAGCCCACGCCGATTTCATTGAAAAGTGACGGAGAAGCGCTTTTGATCCAGTGGAGCGATGGAGCGAGCTTCCGGCTGCCATGGCGCGTACTCCGGGAGTATTGTCCGTGCGCAAGCTGTCGCGCGCAACGGCCCCCGGCAGAGGCGCCGACAGAGAGAGAAGCGAGGCCATCGGCCTCCAAGATTCCTTTACGAGCCACGTCAATGCAGCCGGTCGGAAACTATGCTTACAGCATCTCGTTCAGCGATGGCCACTCCGGCGGCATCTATTCCCTGTCGCTGTTGAGAAGGTTGTGCGAGCGGCAATGAGCGACCATTCGGCGGGAGGTCATTTTTTCGGTGGAGCCGTAGTAGCTGGCAGCGGCTCCACCCAGATCCGCCGAAAGTGAATCACGGAGCCCTCGCACTGCAGGGCGATGCTGCCTTCGCTGGGCGAGCAGCCCGTCACTTGGCCGACCTTCTTGTCGTTGACCGTGACCGAAAGAGTGCCGTCGCGCACGGTGACGACACAGGTATTCCATTGTTTCAGCGGGGCGGATAGGTCTTTCACTTCGAGCGTGTTATCGGTTTTGGCTCCACCGCTCGGGAAAACGCTGCCAGCCTTCGTTCGGTGCAGTTGAATCTGGATGGCTTTCGGCCAAATCTTGTCGGCCTCGGTCTTGCCTGCACCGACCGCTTCCGTGCCGACCAGGATTCCGCTGTTTCCATTGGCATCATCGGGGTACATCCATTCCAGCCCCAGACGGTAATTGCGGAAGCTTCTCACCGTGCGCAGATAGCCGAACGGCTTGTCTTTCCCTTGGCAGACCAACACCGGTTCGTCGCCGTCGTCGGTTGTTTGCAGCACCCAGATCTCGTCGCGTTTGGCTTTCGGATCGGCGGAAAAGAAAAACCAATCGGTGGGAAACGTTTCCGGAACGAGCAGCGGCGTCCGCTGCGTGAGTCGAGGCATCGCCGCGGGCTGCTGGCCAGGTGAATCCGCGGCCACGGAAAGGTACGGAAAAAGACCGCAGGCGAACAAAAGGCTCAGCCCGGCCGACCTCCTACGCCGAACTGGCCTCCGTGCATCCCCGCCGCCTCGTTCGTCGTCTCGCGTCTCGGTTTGTCTTCTCCGAGCCCACACCGTTTCGGTGGCTTTCTCGATGGTCATTCAGCCGCTCGCTTCAGCGGTCCAACACTTTCGTCCGGTTCCCCTGTCCTCCGTGCACCCGTTTGGCAATACTCGCGTTCCCACGGTTCCGCCGCAATTCTACGGGACACTGTTTCCGACCGCAATCGCTGGTCCCGATCGCCGCTCCGCCCCTCGACTGGCTCCCGTCTTTGGCTCTCTCGGTGGTCGGCGGAGTCGCCTTCGGCTTGCCGTGAAACGACCATGGCGAAACGATTACTTACACCGACAATTTGCCGCCGGTGTGAACTCCGCGGGGCTCTATTCCCCGAGAGGGATCAACCGAACGGTGCGGAAATGAATCTCACCGCCCTCCGACTGCAGGGCGATCGGCCCAGCCACCACATCGCAGCCAACCGCCCGGTTCACCTCCTTGCCGTTGACGACCAGCGTGAGCGTCCCGCCGTTCAAGGTGATTTCATACCGGTTCCACTGCCCCGGCTCGTTCTCCGCTGGCTGTTTCTTGGTAACGCCGACCATGTCGCCACCAAGCTTATGGCCGGTGATGGTTTTCATGCGGTCCGGGTCGCCGCGAAGCTGGAAACCGTGAAAAGCCCAAATGTCGCCAGCGCTGCCGCTCTTCAATTGGGCCTCGACGCACTTGGGCAGCATCTGCGGCTTTCCGGTCATCCGCATCAAGACCCCGCTGTTGCCAGGCTTCTTCCCCGGAGCCCACCGCCACTCGACGATCAACCTGAAATTCTTGAACTTGCGTTCCGTCGCGAGGTATCCCTGGGGTTCTCCCTTGCAAATCAGAATTCCATCCCGCACGCTCCACACGTCTTCCATCTTTGCGTTCGGATCAACCAGGTAGTAGGTCCAGCCGTCGAGTGATTTGCCGTCAAACAGGTTGATGGCTTTTCCGCACGTTTTCTCACCGTTGGCACTCGCCGCCACCCACACCGTAATCAACGCAATCCCCAAAGACCAACGCCCCAGTCGCATGGCATTCGCTCCTTGTTCTTTTTTCGAGTCGCACTTGTTTTCATGTCGCCGAAGCCGCGTTCCCCAAGAGCAGTTCCCAACGCCATCTTCGCATGGACATCGGGCGAACGCAACAACGTTCTGCTTCGGTGGGAGGCCGCGGCGGTTTTCCGGCTCGTCTTTCCCACCTTCATCGATCTGGCCGGTCCTCTTTCATGCCGTCGCTTCAACCGCGACCCAACTCTGCTGACGATGGCTCTTCAAAATCGCCTCACACAGCAGAATCTCGCG
>JAADHY010000127.1 GCA_013151585.1 Planctomycetota bacterium | reverse complement strand
CGTAGTAGTTTGCGTTGGGCGTATAGCGGATTGTGCCGCTGGCATTGATTGCGACCTGGCCGTTCGATGGGCTGCTGACGATCTGGGTGACGGTCAACGTGTCGCCGTCTGGATCGGTATCGTTGGCCAGCACGTTGATATCGACCGGCACGTCCTCGTCCGTGCTTGCCGCGTCGTCTTGTGCGTTCGGTGGACGGGTGGCATCGCTGACCGTGAATTCTTTCACAAATTTGTCGTTGAACCCGTTCCACTGGGGCTGATTCGACAAGAGCACGACTTCCAGCTTATGGGGCCCGGCAGAAAGGCGGCCCAGGTTCAGGTCCTCAGCCGTCGCGAGCGAGTTCGGCGTGAGGGGTGGGTTGACCACTTGAGTCAGGTCCTGCAGAAACTGACCATCCAGAAAGATTCCCACGTTGACCGGCGCGATTGTGGCGGCGGTCCCCAGATTGGCAACGGAAACGTCGACGTAGACCTCGTCGGACGTTGAAATCGAAGTGGCGTCGCTATTCGTCCCCTGTTGCGTGGAGACGACAGCGGCGTCGGACCATCCCGACGGCACCGTGAAAGCCAAATCGGGCAGCGGACGAATAGGCGCCGCGATGATTTGGTGCTGGAAGTTGGCACCGCTGCTGGCCGCCACAGTCGTTGTAAAGTAGGCATATTGCAGGTCCGGGGAGACGGCAACGTCCCTTTGTGGGAACATCACGCTGGAGACCTGATAGGGTTGGAACACCATATGAGCAACGTCATTTGTCACGAAGTAATAACCAGACAGCGGATTAGCCGCGTTGGTCTCCTGACGCGGTGCGATGTAGAAATTGCCGAAAGCGTCGGTGGTGATTCCGGCCGACTGCAACAACCCACTCGTTGCCACCGTCGGGGCCTGCGGGTCATAGGGAAACGGTTGGAACGGAGTTCGTCCAGCATTCCCTGGCGAATCAAAGTCGACGTCAAAAGCGATCAGTTCACTGAGCGCGGTGTTGGCGTTCGGGACGCCACCTGGAGGAACATGGGGCACAGGCATGCTCGTGAGCACGATGCCAAAATCATTGACACCGATTCCCGGTGGCACCTGTCCCCCCGGAAGCGTGCCGATGGATGAGACAAGAACTTTCGCGTTGACTAATTGCCCCTGCATGTACCGGAGCCGCATCGCAAAGGGAATCCCTCCGCCGCCCCCCATGCCGGTGACCAGGATGTCGGTAAAGTCGGCGTCCTGATAAACGGCGATGTCACCGCCTTCGTAGAACGCCGCTTCAGGAAGGATTGTCCCGCCGAAACCGGAAACTCGCCCCGTGTAGGTGTCGAAAATGTTTAGGTTGTCGACGTTCCACCCGCCACCTCGGCTGGCCGAGACAAGCTGCGACTTCAAACTGATCAGCATTCCAACTTGTTGCGTGGCCGGGCGGATGGCGGCGATGATCCCGCTCGGCAAAAGATTAAGGACATCGTTGCCTTGGACCCAACTAGGCAGGTGGCTTGGTCGATCCGGCTTGACTCGCGCGAGCTTTCCTGCTGTACCACCCTGTCCGGGGGCGGCCGTGAAGTCCTGGAAGGCAAAAGTCATCGGATCGATGATCTTGATTCCTTCCCCATTCAGAGAGTTTCCCAATCCTAGAAACCGGTCGAAGCTAACCAAGACATGCCCAGTAGGCATCGTCTCGACTCCTACGGGGATTTGGGCATTAGCGATCTCCACAACAGGTACCGGTGCGGCTTGAAAGATGGTGAGGAGAGTTCGCTCCTCAAGGATTTCCGCGGTAGCCGGCCTCCGTGACATCCGCCATCGACGGCAAGTTCGTGACGTCCTGACACCAGTACCTGTGCTCCGCTTTCGAAAAATAGATGTCAACATCCGCCTGGTCCTCCCCTAGATCGTGATGAGATGCGTTGCCTTGACATGGCCGGCTCAGCCGAGCCTGAAGGAGCGTCCCTTGCTACTCTCAAATAGGGGCGGTGCTGTCAGATGTGACAGAAAAAATGTGAAGACCGCGAGAATTTGAGCATTTCGCTGGGGCGCGGTGCGAGACTGGCGGTTCGTCCCGACGCTGGGCCACTCAGTCGGCCAGAGCGGGATCCAGCTTCACCGCCAGTTGATAGTCGGCTTTGGCCCGTTCGGTGTCTCCGAGTTTGGCGTAGGCGTCGCTCCGGTTTAAATAGGCCCAAGCGAATTTGGGATCCAGTGCGATGGCTTGGTCATAGTCGTGAATGGCCTCACTCCAGCGTTTCAGGCTGGCATAGCACACACCGCGGTTGGCGTAGCTCATTTTGTCGGTGGGATCGAGCCGAAGAGCTTTGTCATAGTCCGCGATCGCCCGCTCGTATTGGCCGCGGTTGTGCCAAAACATCGCGCGACTGCGATAGCTCCAGGCATATTGGTCGTCCAGCGCGATAGCCCTAGCGAAGTCTCGGAGAGCCTCTGGCTGTTGGCCAGAGTCCGCGTAGCAGCAAGCCCGGTTGATGTAGGTATTGGGATGGATTTCTCCCAGTTCGAGAGCCCGAGTGTAGTCCCGGATTGCGAGCTCGTACTGTTTGAGTTTCATGTGGGCCCAACCGCGATTGCCGTAGGCCGAGGAATATTCGGGATCAAGTTTGATGGCCCGGCTGCACGCTTCCATCGCTTTCTCAAACTTGCCCATGGCATTCAGAGCCATTCCCATATGGTGGTAGCCGACGGCGCAGCGGGAGTCCAACGCGACGGCTCGCTTCGCTTTGGCAAGTGCTTCGGACCACGCGGTTCGGCGCCAAGCCTGAAACGCCTCCCGGCACAGGGTTGCGACACGCTTCGAATCGACGTCAGCCGACGCGGTTGCGAGATAGCGCCGGAGCCCTCGTTCGTCCTCGTCGTTCAGCTTGGCGAGGGACTTTCCTGCCCGGTTCGAAATGGATCGCGCTGAAGCCAGTGTTTGCGAAGAAAGCAATTCGTCTTGATTTCTTTTCCGGTCGACGACCTGGGCGGTCCCACGCCCGGCGAGTGGTTCACGACGTTCGATCAAAACAATCGTCTTTCCATTGCGGGTGACGGTGATTTGGTTTCGCGACAGCCGGAACCGCTCGTTCCCGCCGGCCAGTCTGAGTTCATACGTGCCGGCGTCCAGATCGATGCGCCACCCCGTCTTCGCGTTGATCGAGATCTCTTGCCCCACCACCTCGACCGCCACGTCGTCCGCAGCCGCGGGGTCCACTTGAACGATCACTTCACCCCGATTCGTGACAATGCGGTACAGCGCAGAGAACTGGAGGCCGAAGAGCCAAAGCAGCAGCAGAAAGGCCAGCGAAAAGGCTCCGACAAGAGTAACACGTCGGCGTGGGCGTGCGCCGGCTGATTCGGCAGCTTGTGGCATCGGTCCCTGTTTGGTGACAGACGGCTCTTTCGCAACCGGCGGCGGGCCGTCCGACGACCGGAAGCTGGAGGAGGCCTCGCCGCCTCGTCCCGTGGCGACCAGATCGGGCAAGTCGGAGGAAATGGCCATCGCCTGCAATCGGCGAGCGACTTCGCCTGCCGATTGAGGTCGATCCGTGGGCTCTTTGGCGAGCATGTGTTCGAGTAGCTCGGCCAGCTCGCGCGGCACATCTGGGCGAAACTCGGTGACGGGCTTTGGCGCCCGCTGCGCGTGGGCCATCATCTTTTTCACCGGCGAAGTGGACCGGACATCGGCGAAGGGAGCCTTCCCGCAAAGCAGCTCATAAAAGGTGCACCCCAGACTATAAATGTCGGCGCGATGATCGACCTCATGACTATCGCTGGCTTGCTCCGGAGCCATGTAATCCAGCGTTCCCATGACGCGCTGAGCCGTCGTCAGGTGATCGGCATCCACGTTGACCAGTAGCGCCAGCCCAAAATCCAGAATTTTGACCTGCCCCGTATCGGTCAACATGATGTTGGACGGCTTGATGTCGCGATGCACCAGACCTCGCTGGTGCGCGTATTGAAGGGCTTCGGCTGTTTGGCGCATGATCTCGCAGGCGTCGCCGACAGGCAGCCGGTCGATGGTTCGCAACAGACGGGCAAGGTCAATGCCATACACCAATTCCATCACCAAATAACTGATGTCGTCCCACCGACCGGCGTCGGTGGCTCGGACGATGTTTGGGTGTTCGAGTCGGCCGATCGCCTTCATTTCTCGTTCGAAACGGCGTGTCGGGGCGTCACCGAGCAAGTGCCCCGCAGACAGGACCTTCAGCGCCACCTCCTTATCCAGCCTGACGTGCAGTGCCTTGTAAACAGCGCCCATGCCTCCCCGGCCAATTGGCTCGAGGATTTGATACTGCCCTAAACGCGATGGCAGTTTCTGCGAGAACTCGTCGGACCTCAAAACCTCGTCGCGACATCCGGCCGGAACCTTGCCCCGCTGGAGCGATTCGGGTACTGCGACACCGGGGGGATTTCGTCTAACGGATATCCTTCCGGTTCGTCTGGTCGCCCACCGGACCGGGGCGCATCCGGATGCGAGCCTTCCCCCGCCGACGAGACCGAGAAGGTGGAACCCGAAGCCAACGCGTGCACCGTCGCGGCACACGCTTCGCAAGAGGCGAGATGTTGATCCACCCAAGAAACGCCCGCTTCATCGAGCTCGCCGGAGACGAAACGACAAAGAAAATCACGATTCGGGCACAACTGCTTGTCGTTCATTTTGGGATTCATTTGCACGGACACAATACGCTCATTTGTGTATTGCACGAGAGCCGTCCGATTTGGCTGCCTGGCCTCGAGAAACGCTTTCCGCGTGTCTCCTTTCCTGGCAAGACGCCGCGTCCGCCGGCTCTCTCAACACGCAACAGAGTGCGGCTTTGACCGGCGTCCCGTTCCCGGTCGAAACGTTGGTGATATCAATTTCCTGGTTTCCCCGAGCACAACCGTTCAAATTGGTCGGCTGACAGAGTTTCCAGCCGGCCTGGGTTTTCCGCTCGCTCGACCAAGTATGCGAACTGCTCTTCGGCTCCGGGGGCCGAGTAGAGAAGCTCACCGGTCGGGCTGAACACGACCGTGCGTCCCTCGTCCAGGAAGACAGCAATCCAGAGAAGACACCCCCGATCGATGTCCCAAAGGTGCAACGTTTGGTCGATCGATGAGGAAGCCAGGTAGCGGCCTGCAGGGTCCATCGCGATCGAGCGGACTCCCGCGTGATGATGGTCGAAGACTCGCATAACTTGTTGAGTTTTCCCGTCGATCACGATCGTCTTCCGGAAGTTGTTCGCGACGAGGTAACGACCGGTCGCGTTCCAGTCGACGGCGGAGCACGATTGACGGAAATCCGGCCCTGGCGAACCGTCCCCGCCGTTCCACAGTTTCAGCGCCGTCCCGGACGTTGTCGCCAACCATTTCCCATCGGGGCTCCAAACCAGCCCTCGCCCCTGAAATCCGACATTGCCGATCCGGAACAATCGACTGCCTGTCTGGACGTCCCAAACTGCGACCTTCGCTCCCCCGCCGCTGAGTGCTGCGAGGAAGCGACCGTTGGGCGCCCACGCCAAGCCGCCCGTTTTCGAGCCGGGCCCATCGAAACGCCGTAAAGTCTCACCATCTTCCGCACGATGGACGCGGACGACTTCATCTGCACCGCACGTCCCAATCAATTTGCCAGTAGGGCTGAACTGGACATCGCGCAAAGCAACGCC
>JAADHY010000172.1 GCA_013151585.1 Planctomycetota bacterium | reverse complement strand
TCGGGCCAACCGTAACGGCGGGAACGGTTGGGGCTGGTCTTACTACATCTTGCCGTTCATCGACCAGGCTCCGTTGTACGAGCGAATCGATTCCGAATTGCCGTTGACGGCCGGGCATCCCAACTCGCCGTTTCAGAACAGCCAGAATTACCTATTGGTCGAGACTCCGCAGCCGTGGGCTCGTTGTCCATCCAGCATTGCCCCGGAGAACTGGGATATTGCTGGGTCCCGAGCCCGTTTCCGGCTGAATCAGGCTGTGACGAGCTACAAGATGTGCGCCGGCTCCTACTACAACAACTTGGCGGGTTGGCCGTTCCAAAACCAAGAATTGCGAAACGGGTTGTTCTATCGAGACAGCCGGATTGCCTTTCGAGATGTTAAAGACGGGACGTCGAACACGTTCATGGGCGGCGAACACAATTGGTACATCCATCGTGGCCCGCGGCTGTACGGAGCCATCCATTCCGGCGACGGCACCGCGCGAGGGAACTCTCACCGCATGATGTCGCAGTGTCAGGAGGCCATGAATCCGCCCCGCACGGCTCCCGGCTGGCCGGTCCGCGCCACGTCCTTCCATAGCCCTCACCCAGGTGGGTGTCACTTTGTTTTTGCGGACGGCTCGGTTCACTTCATCAGTGAGAATATCGAGCACACTCGCTTCACATGGGGAATGAGACGGCAAGGACACGGCGTCAACGACATCAACCACAACGGCCAGCATTTTGGTACCTACCAGCGTTTGGCCGCGAGAAACGACAACTACGCGGTCAACTTCTGAGCTAGGGGCTTTTGTGCCAGCAGGTTAGTGCTCCGCGGGAGCCGGCCCGGATGCGGTCGGGTCGGCTTCCCGGAGAGGCTTTCGTGAACATCGACAACGCAACGCGTGAGCGAATCATTCGAGGAGACCAATCGATGTTTAGGTCACAACTGGTGGTGGGAGTGTGCTGTATCGCCGTTTTTGTTTTCGCCGTTTCCGGCTGCGCGCCGACGGCCAGTGGTCCCAAGACTGTTCCGGTCTCCGGAACTGTCACCATGGATGGCAAGCCGCTGGCGAATGCCATGGTCCGGTTCATTCCCGAAGCGGGCGGACGACCGTCTTTTGGCATCACGGATGCACAGGGCCGCTACGAACTGTCGTACACGGAGAGCCAAAAAGGGGCGATCCTCGGCAAACATCGCGTCGAAATCACGACGTATGGAGTTGGTGCGGAAGAGGACGAAGAGTATGGCGGCGCCAGTCCGGGCGCGACCAAAGAAACCGTTCCCGCCAAATACAACGTCAACAGCGAATTAACGGCGGTCGTCGAGGACAAGAACAACGAGTTCAATTTCGAGCTGTCAAGCGAGGGCGAGATTATTCAGCCCGGCGCCGAGGAAGCGGAAGAAGCCGAGGGCGCAGCGCCTGACGACGAAACGTAACGGCCCCTAGCCGTGACCAAGTGCTGATCGAAACGCAGCAGCGTTGACACGCAAAAGGAGCAGTATGCGCTAAGCATTGAAGGACTGGGGAGGACGGCATGGTGCTCGCTCTGGCCGGTTTGTCCTCCCTTTTTTCTCTCCTTCTGTCCGCTCCGTTTTCAGAGGACGAAAGACCGGAGCGTGGGACTGAGGGCTCTGCGCGTTTGCTGCCGTTTCTCGACTTCGCAGGGCGAGCAGACGGTTTGACCGGCGATGTTTTTCGAGCACTTGCCGGACGAACGACGGTGACAACGCCGGCCCGACCGGGACGGTCCACTGATGCCAAACCCGACGGGGGCTAGACCGTGTAACCGCGTAGCTCATCGTGTATCGGACGCGTATCGGCAGGGGGGAGGAATCTGTATGCGCAGAAGTCGCACGCTGGGCCGGGCCAATCAATGAGCTGGGCCGTACAGAACGGTGCTGACAAACAGCCGGCGCACCGCCGAGCACAGCGCGCGGGCATTCGGGTTGCTACCGAAGGCGATTGCGTGGCTGCGGCCAGCGACCGATACGTGTTCAAAGAGTCTTTGAGCCGATACTCCCAACGTCTTCGGCCAACTGGAGTCGCTCGTCAGAAGCGCTTTCCTCTGAGCATAGAGGATCAGGGTTCGCCCCACTGTCGGCAGAAACGGTCTTAGAATCACGTTGCCGTTGCAAAAACATCCAGCCGGGGTCCAGACCGTAAGCGCCGCGATTCTCGGTGAAGACCTGCGCGCTCAGGGAAACGCCCGCGCCGAATCAGGCGATATCATGGCCGATTTCGGCGACTCGCCGGGCTGCTGCTTTGTACCGATTGTCTGGATCGGCTCCACCGGTTTGCGCAACCGATCCGTCGGCCGCAGACCAATCTGTTTGTCCGCAGCCCAAACGGCGTTCCTGGCCTTGAGTGACAAGGCTTCGAATGCCGTCGTCCTGAGCGCGGTGAGTGCGCCCCTTCTCGACGAACCGGCAGCGCAGGCGCAAAAGGGCATCCGGTACTCGCCTGGTCGAAAGAGACCAGCGGATAGGGCCAAGAAGAGGGGCCTGTCCAGACACCCGTCCCTAATGGCCGAAGGGCGCATTAAGCAGGTCAACCTTATGACATCAGGACATCAGGCCAGTGCAAAACAAATTCCCTCAGGTTAAAAAAATGCCCTGGTTTTGTACTTGACACGGGCGAAGAGCGGTGGACACGATAGTGGACGTTGAGTTGTCGGCGGGCCACCATGTCTTCTCTATCTTTTTCCGATTTTCTTGGGGACAACTCGCACCGGATGTAGGGTTCTTGCCGGATGCAGCACGCACGGAACCGCGTGCACGGGCTGACGGACTAGTTGCAATGGATCGGCCGTCATCAAGCGGTTCCTCGGGGAGGGACGACTTCTCCCAGTATGGCATATAGCGTGCGTTCTTGACTTTTCGAATTCGGTGCCAGGGCTCTGTCGAACCTCGGATAGGTGGCCATAGATTAGGCTAGCTCTTGCGACTCTCCCGCGCAGCCGGTGCGGCAGCAACTCTGCGCGCTGCCTGCTCGTGATTCGCACCAGGTCCGGCTAAGGGCACGTCACCCTTTCGAATGAGCGGAATCTGACTCAAGCGGAGCAGGTGCGATGTTGCTGACTTCGTGGCTTTCGAGGTTGAAGGCGTCGCCGCTAAACCTGTACAGACGATGCCCATCGTCAAGGTTGTCTCGCAGACGACGCCGATCTTTGCGGACAAACCCCCAGCTTCCCACTCTTCGGCCCGTGCTCGAGGTGCTCGAAGACCGACTGATGTTGTCGAACATCTATTGGGACGGCAACAGCGACGGTGATGGCGACAACACTTCCTGGAATGATCCGCTGAACTGGAATCTGGATCGGGTGCCAGGCGCGGCGGACGATGTGGTCATCGACGCGGCTGATAACCCGACGGTGGTCATCAACACCAACGTCACGATCGGCAGTTTGGACAACCGCGAAGCGCTGGTGCTCGCCGGCGGCACGTTCACCATTAGCGGTCCCTCGACGACCAGCGGCAGCTTTGAGTGGCAATCCGGCCGGTTCCAGCCCGATGGGGGCATTTCCAACACCGGGACCTTTACCGTTTCCGGCGGCGCGAGCCGAGATTTTCGCGGCACGTTGGAAAACCTCGGAACGGTCCTCCACACGGCCACCGGCGATATCAGGTTCGATTCGAACGCCCGGATCGTGATTAGAGCGGGAGCGACTTACGACCATCGCTCCTCAGGCGACTTTGTGCCGAACTGGGGCACGAGCGGCAACGGGATCAACAACGAAGGGACCTTTAAGCATTCCGGCAGCGGCGAGGCGTACAGCTCGATCGCTTTTAACAACCTTGGCGGCACCGTCGAGATTGCAGGCAGTCGGTTTTCGCTGCAGAACGGCGGGACGAACGACGGCGGGGTGTACCAAGTCAACGCCGGCGGGATATTGCGATACAGCGGCGGTACGCACAGCTTTGCGGGAACTCCCAGATTCAGCGGGAACGGCACGGTCGAGGTCACCGGCGGCACGTTTTCCGTCAACAGTGGGGCGACGGTGACGGCGGACATGACCGGCTCGACGTTCCGTCTGAGCGGCGGCTCGATCGGCGGGGCAGGAACGGTGCTCAACCTTGGCCAGGCGGAATGGACCGCCGGCCGGCTGGGCACCGTAAACGCGTCGCTGTTTCGCAACGAAGGAACGCTGACGATCTCCGGCAACCAGACTCGCGACTTCCGGGGCACGTTCGAGAACGCGGGCACGGTGATCCACACGGCGACGGGCCAAATCCGTTTCTACGACGTGTCGCGCTACAACAACCTGGCGGGCGGACTGTACCGTCACGAAGGCACGGGCGGATCACGAACCAGGGTACGTGGCGGCGGGACGGTGGCGGGGCCGCAACGGCCTCGGTTCCTTTCGACAATGACGGAGGCACAATCGAGGTTCTGGCGGGAGAGTTCAACCTGTGGGCTGGCGGAACGAACGACGGTGGTGTTTACC
>JAADHY010000348.1 GCA_013151585.1 Planctomycetota bacterium | reverse complement strand
TACCGGCTCTCCTTGACCGAGAACCCTCTGTGGCGCGGCGTTGTTACGCAGCTCCGGCTCGACCCGTGCAGCGCCGAAAACGCGCAGGTCCAAATCGACTGGATTCGTCTGAGTGCGGAATAGTCGGGCCAGTCGTCTGCCTGTCCACACGCCGGGGTGTTGGAAACTTCCTTTTGACACTGCGGGGGCAGACCATTCTTCTCGCGAGCGGCTTCAGCCCCGGCCTGTTGCAGAGCGACGGAAGTGGCGGTCGCCCGACGATCTATCGCAGAACGGCTCGAGCCCCACGAGCAAGCCCATCGAGCAGCGACGAGCTGACAACGTGACTGTCGAGACTCTGTCGCCGCTCTCAAGCAACTGACGGCGTCGTGACGTGCCGCTCCCAAACGCTTTGACTAGCCGTGTGTTTTATCGGCTGGTGAGGGCCTGTGGTTCGTCTGCTGCGCGAAGCAACCGCAGGCTGTTGAAGATGACCAGCAGCGAGGCGCCCATATCGGCCGCGATGGCCATCCAGAGGGTCGCCAAATTGGCTAAGGCCAACGCCATAAACAGGGCTTTGACGGCCAAAGCGAAGGTGATGTTCTGTCGGATCGTTCGAAGGGTTCGCGTCGAGTGGCGGATGAGCCACGGCAGTTTCGAAAGGTCGTCGGTCATCAGGGCGATGTCGGCCGTTTCGATGGCCGCGTCAGAACCAACGGCGCCCATGGCGATTCCGAGCGTGGCTGCTGCCATGGCGGGCGCGTCGTTGACGCCGTCGCCGACCATCGCCACATGATGGTGTTTCTCAACCAATTCCTGGACGGCCCGAACTTTGTCCTCCGGCAACAGTTCCGCGCGGACTTCGTCCACGCCCACCGCTTTGGCGACCGCTTCGGCCGTGCCTTCGTTGTCGCCGGTGAGCATCACGACGTGGCGCACGCCGGCTTCCTTCAACGCTCGGACAGCGCCCGCCGCAGCGGGCCGCACTCCGTCGGCGACCGTGATCAGCCCGCAAACGTGCTGGTCGTTGCCGATGGCGACGACCGAATGGCCTTCGTCTTCCAGCTCGAGCGTGCGCTGGTGCACGGCCGGCGTCTCCTGGCCCATTTCATGCATCAGGCGATGGCTGCCGATCCAAAACGGCCGGCCGTCGATCACCCCTCGTGCTCCTTTCCCTTGGATCGCCTGGACCTGTTCGGCCGGTCGGACCGTCACGCCGACTTCTTCCGCGCGTCGCAGGATGGCGCGCGCCAGCGGATGATTGCTGTGCGACTCCAGGGCCGCTGCCCGCTCAAGCAGTTCGGCCTGCGTGTGTTCATTCAGTGGGACGACGGTTTGAACCGTTGGCTCGCCGAAAGTCAGCGTCCCGGTTTTGTCGATGGCGACGGCTTTCAGACGAGCAGGCGTTTCCAGATAGACGCCTCCTTTGATCAGTACGCCAGCCCGAGCGGCCGAGGCCAGTCCGGCCACAATGCTGACCGGCGTCGAAATCACCAGTGCGCACGGACAGGCGATCACCAGAATGACCAGTCCCTGATAGAACCATTCACCCCAAGCGCCGCCGAACCAGAGCGGTGGCAAGAGAGCTATCGCGATGGCCAACGCCATCATGGCGGGCGTGTAGCGTCGGGCAAAACGCTCGACCCACTGCTCGCTCGGAGCTCGCCGCGAGTGAGCTTCTTCGACCATATGGATGATCCGGGCCAGCGTCGTATCGTGAGCGGGCCGCGTGGTTCGGAATGTGAAGGCTCCTTGCTGGTTGATCGTTCCCGCGTAGACCGGATCGCCGGCCTGTTTCGGCACGGGCTCCGACTCGCCGGTGATGGGAGCTTGATTGACCGACGTCGCCCCTTCGGTCACCACACCGTCCAGCGGGATTTTTTCCCACGGACGCACGACGACCAAACTGCCGACCGCGACTTGCTCAACCGGACGCTCCTCTGTTTCTCCTTCCGCAGTCACGATGCGCGCCAGTGGCGGCGACAGGTCCATGAGCGCCCGGATCGCTCGGCGCGACCGCTCGACGCTCCAAGATTCCAGCAGCAGCGCCAAAGAAAAAAGGAACACAACGGTCGCCGCTTCGAACCATTCCCCGATGGCGGCCGCGCCCACGACCGCCACCGTCATCAGCAGGTTCATGTCCGGCCGAAGCCGCCGAGCGGCCATCCAGGCTTTCGGAGCCACGAACCAGCCGCCGCAAACAGCCGCCAACAAGTACAAGACGATGCTCGCGACGGGATACGCCGTGCCGCCTGCTTCGCCGCCCGCCAGTGCCGACAGAACACCACCGGCGCGCACCGCGTGCACGAGGAAGCCCGCCGCCGTCAGCACTCCGCTGGCCGCCGTCATGATGAGCCGGCCGTGCTGTTGCCAGAAACTCGGACGTTCGGCCTGTCCCTCACCCGGCTGGTAAAGCTCGGCCTGCAAACCAGCTCGAGCCACGGCCTGGCAAATCGTCTCCGGCGAGACGTCCTCCGGGCACACCTCCGCCGTCATGCGGCCGTTGAGCAAGTCGAAGCTGAGGTTTTGCTCGCCACCAACCAGCGGTCCCACCTCACGCTTCAGCGCCGCAACCTCCTCAGCACAGTCCATTCCACGAATCCGGAACTGCAGACGCCGCGTCGGTTCTTTCATCGAATGGATCGCCTCCATTTCGGGGCTTGCTTTTCGACCCGGTCCGCACCGCGCGCTGCGGAGGGAACGGCCCGCCCGACGGGATATGCTGCCTCCGAGCAGAAGTTGCCTCCGCTTCGCAAGTTTTCCAGGACGAAGGTTACCACTTTGTGCGCCGAATCGTTAGTCTGCCGCGATGACCGAGGCGTCGCGACGGCTCGGTGTATCCTGCCGAGGGCACTGTTGGCCGCTTCGCGCGCCGACCGCCGGAGACCCCTCGCGTTGACGTGAACACCGAGCCACTTGCCTTTTCGCCGCGGTTCTCAGAAACTTCAAGGAAGCGAACCGGAGCGGCCGAAGGCGATGAGGCGTGCGTCGGAAGGCGTTTTCCTGGTCAACCCGCCTCATTGAGCCGTGGGCTGGCGACGCGAGCGGGTACAGTATGCCGTTCTGTCTGTCGCAAGAACCGTTGGGATAAGGACTATGAAAAATCCGGAGGAACTGGGGGGAGGACGCTCGAATCGAATGGATACGCCGAGTGAAGCCTTGGCCAAAGGGCCATCCACTTTTGGCACGGACACGGGCTGGGAAGATGACTTGGAGGAGCGATTGGCGTTCCTGGACCTGTCGGAGGATGACGCCGAACGGCTTCGCGCGTGCAGCCGACGGGTCGCCGATCGACTGGAGGCAGTCATCCAGAAGGTATTCGACCATTTGATGCGGTTTGAAGAGCCGCGGCGGTTGCTCCAAGACTCGGAAACGCTCCAGCGGCTCAAAGCCAGTCAATTACAGCTTTTTCGTTTGCTTTTTGCTGCGCAATGGGATCAAGTTTACGCCGAGCGGCGGCGGGATGTCGGGCGGGTGCATGCTGAGCGCGGTGTCGAGCCTCAGTACTTCCTCGGAGCTTATAGCCGGATCCTGCAGGAGCTGCTGCGGGTCTTGTCGAGTGACGGGCAAGGGGACGAATCGGACCGATTTAATTGTTTGCTGTCCTTCGTTAAAGCGGCGTTTCTGGATATCGGCCTGACGCTGGATGAGTACTTCGCTCAGTCGACGCGCGACCTGCGAAAAGCTCTGGAAATGTACTGGGACGCTAACAACGAGCTGAAGCAGTTTGCGCACCTGACTTCGCACGATTTGAAAACCCCTCTGGCCACGGTGGCCAACCTATGCGATGAAGTGTTGGACGAGTTCGGCGACCAGATCCCTCCGGAAGCTCGGCAGTTGATTATCTCAGCGCGGCGGACGGTCTTCCGAATGAGCTCGACCGTGGATGAGCTGCTCTCGACGTCGATCTCTCACGAAACGGTCGGCATCGAAGACGAAGTCTCGACGATGGAGGTGATTCAGGAGGCCATCGAACGGGTGCGTCCGGAGCTGGAGAAAAAAGACATTCAACTGATCGTGCCCGAGTCGTTCCCGAACGTGGTCGCCAACAAGGTGCAGTTACGCGAAATCATGTACAACTTGTTGTCGAACGCCGTCAAGTACATGGACAAGCCGATGGGGTATATCGAAATCAGCGCTCGCACGACAGACTCCTATTGCATCCTCTCGGTTCGCGACAACGGACCGGGAATCCCGCGAGAGTACTTGCGGCGGATTTTTGCACCCTTCCATCGGCTGTCGATGCATCGAAACCAAGCCGGCTCAGGACTGGGACTCTATTTCACGAAATACTTGGTCGAACAGCAAGGGGGCCGAATTTGGGTAGAATCGGAAGTGGGCCGAGGCAGCGCATTCCACGTGGAGCTGAAGCGAAAGGTGAGCCCCGACCCCTTGGCTGCCCCGACGGCAGCGATCGACTAACGCGGCGCCAAGCCGCAACCAGGGCGCCAGCCTCCGCTGTCGCCACCGGTTGGTCCATCATCGTGAGACCGCAGGCCAGCGTCCTGCGTTCACATGGGGCACCGCGGCAAGAATTGGTGTACACCGTGCGACTCGCATCACGACGCGCTGACACACTGCCGCGGCGCAGTGAACCAAACTCGCCCCAGGGGAAACGATCTTTGTGATGTCACACACTCGACGAGAATTTTTGACAGGGGTTTCCTTGCGATCGGAGGCCATGGTTCGGGCCCAAGCAGCGGGCGACGCCTTGCTGGAGGCTGGTGGGCGTCCGGAACCGATGGCTGAGACGACCGTCCGGTTAGCAACTCGAGCGATGGCGAGCGATTTCGCCGTGATCCTGAATCCGGGCTCGGCCGATCAAGTGGCTTCGGCGTCGGCGGCGCTGGAGTTGGTCCACGTTTTGGAAAATCAGATGTCGGTGTTTCGGGAAGGGAGCGAATTATCGCGTTTGAACCGCATGGCGACCGCTCAGCCGGTGCGAGTCGAACCACGACTGTTCGAGCTGCTGCTCCAGACCAATCGCGGAGCAGACCGAGGGGGCCTTCGATCCGACGGCCGGCCCGATCGTCGAGCTGTGGCGACAGTGCCGGCGCCAGAACCGAATCCCAACCCAGTCCCAGATCGACGAAGCACGGCGCCGGACCGGGGTCGACCGAATCCTGTTCGACCCGTCCGCTCAAACCGTCCAATTTCTGGAACCGGGGGTCAGTTTGAACCTGGGCGGAATCGGCAAAGGCTACGCCCTGGACCGGATCGGAGAGGAGCTGGCGAGCCGAGGGCTTACCGATTGGTTGATCCACGGCGGCCACAGTAGCTTACTGGCTCGCGGAGAACATGCCGGTCTCGGCGGTTGGCCGGTCGGGTTGCGCCATCCGCTGTTCCCGAAGAGGCGGCTGGGAACTATTCTGCTGAAGAACGTGGCTCTGTCGACCAGCGGCTCGGGAACCCAGTTTTTCCGTCACGGCGGCAAGCGATACGGCCACATTGTCGA
>JAADHY010000567.1 GCA_013151585.1 Planctomycetota bacterium | reverse complement strand
GGACCAGCTTCGGCCAGGTGTGGCTCCAGAATTGGGTCCAGTTGCGTCGCTTAACCGGTCGGGCTTGGTAGATCACGCTGTGGGCTCGCGCCAACAGCCCCTCCAACTGCCGGACGACCGGGTGTTCGGCAAAACGCATGCGAGCGTAAGCTAAATCTGCTATAGTCTGGCGGTACGCCTGATGTCCCCGCTGGAAGACATCCAAGGGCACACGGTGCAAGGCCAAACGGCTGGCCTGGGTCACGAACTGTTCCAGTTCATTCCAAGTGGTCTGGCGAGCTTCGATGAACTCATGAACGTTCACAGCACTTCCTCGCTTCAACGTACGGTCACGATCCGGACTCCGGAGAACATCGAACTGACCTACGCGCTGGCCGGCCCCGGTACCCGCGCAGCAGCTTACTTGATGGACCTCTTGGTAATGTGGCTCATCGCTTCGCTGGTGCAAAACCTGGCGATGGTGCTCCTGGTGCCGCTCGTCGAGGCCGAGCAGTTGCGGCAATGGGTGATTGGAGCCTTGATCGTCGTCTCTTTCCTTCTTTACTCGGGGTATTTCGTGTTCTTCGAATGGGTCATGAGCGGCCAAACGCCGGGAAAGCGATTGCTAGGTATCCGGGTTATCAAGGAGGGAGGGTACGCCCTGCGTTTTCTTGATTCGCTGGTTCGCAACCTGCTCCGGATTGTCGATTTTTTGCCTTTCGGATATGGAGTCGGCTTGGCGACCGTCCTGGTCACGCCTCGAAGTCAGCGGCTCGGTGACCTCGCCGCCGGGACCTTGCTCGTGCACCAGGAACAAGTTCCTGTGGATTTGATCGGTCCGGAGGTCCCGCGATCGAGCGAGGAGGAGTTCCCGCTGGAAAAACTTCGAGCGGTTCCGAACGATGTCATCAATGTCATCGTCCACTTTTTTCAGATTCTGCCTGAACTGGGGCCTCGCCATCGCCAGCAGATCGCCGGCGAATTGGTGGACCTTGTTCGGTTAACGAGTGGGCTGTCGCTCGGTCGAACGCAGAGCGCCGAAGCTTTCCTGGCCGCGGTCATTCGGCAAACCGAGCAAATGGATCGACGGTAGCCTGTTTCGCAAGCGACTCGTCAGAAAACATCGGCTCGTTTCCTTTATCCGCCAACTGACGACCGGTCTTGTCTCGGACGCGTGCGAGCTTTGCCGGGGAGTCGATGACCCGCGTCTTGGCCCAACGGTCGCCCCACCGGCGCATCAACGGATCACGGTACGCCACCACAATCTCAATGATCGGCACGAACGGTATTAAGAACGGCAGATAGCGGACCACGGCCTGCCCGTGGCCGAGCGGTGTATGGCCATCGGACGCTTTGACTACGCGCAGACCGACCAAGCGCTTCGCGGGTCCTGCCCCGAAAAACAGCGAGTCTCGCACGATGAAAACAATCGTTAACCCCCAATAGATGACTTGCATCACAACAACGGGGGCCTCGCCCAAAGCGTCTGTCGCGACGGAAACAGCGGCTGAACCGCCGACCAGAAGCAAACTGCAAATGTAAAGCAGCAGAGAATCGAGCATGAAGGCTCCGACGCGTCGGTTGTGCATGTTAGCCTGACAGCGACGACACAAATAGTACGGCCGACGGTAGGGCTTCATCTGACACTTGCGGCAGTAAGGAGCGTGGCAGCGGACGCAGACCAAAACTGCGGGTCGCCGGTGCCGAACGCATTCGATCCCGGTCGCCGCCAATTCCTGCTGCTCGGCTCGACGTGAGGGCCACATGTCGGCGAGCCGGTCGCCGGTGACGGGAGCCGCTTCGGAGATTTCGACTCCCTCCAACAGCCCCGGGACGTCGGCCGCGGGTCGCCACGTCTCCTCGGTGCAGTGCCTGACCAACGTGTTGCGGGAAATCACCTCGTCGCGGAGAAACTCTCGCAGCGTTTTGCGGGAGACAGGGCCGTAGATCTCTTCGTCTTCCGACTGAATCCACCATCCGATCAGATACGCTCTTTCGCTCATCGCCATGCTCTCCGTCAAGTCGATCCCATGGAACGAGAAGTGAATGTCGTCGACAGAATAGGCAACGATGCGGCGCGGCCGTCGCGCTCGGCTTTCTCTTGATGAGGTTTCTCGTGGGAGAGCCGACTGGTGAGCCCGCTTCCGGCCATCCCTCCGTTGAACGGTTCCACCAGTATCACACGCCCGATCAGCTCTGTCTAGCCATTGACTGGAAGGGGAACTCGTGTCGTTGATCGGGGCCGGTCTCGAGCTGTGGGCCGGCCAAACTTGCCGTCGCCCCACAAACAGCGGGTCGCTCAGCTACGAAGCGATGTCATGGAGATGTCATAAAGTATAGATGGCGTAGAGTGGCCGCGGGACGCAAAACCCACGAGAAACGATACCTCCGGTGTTTTTTGAGCCTCGCGAGGGGCGACCTTTCTCCTCGCCCCGTTTGATCATCTCTGGCACCATGATAAGATGGTTAGGCATTCGTGACACCGTTCATTTTCAGGCGTTCTTCTACGAGTTCCAAGCGTAAGATGCCCCGTCGAGCTTCTTCACTAATCCGTCGCTCCTTTACGCAAATGGATCGTGCTTTTTGGTGCCTCCAGGACCACCCAGGCCCGCTCGCCCGGTTGGCCCTTCCCACCTTGCTCGGGACGGCACTGCTTGCGGCAGCGATCAGCGCCACCGCTCGGACATGGGATTTGGCGTATCTGAACGTTTACTTGGTCTACTGGGTGGGTTTCCCGACGCTCGTGCTTTGGGCGTTCACCTTCTTGCCCTTGCCCTGTGCCGTCTTTGTCTGGTTTCGAGCTCGCGGGGAAAGCGTGTCCGCGGGTCAGTGCTTTGCCTACTTCTTCCGGAAAAGCGGCCGACTGATCCCCGTGGCGATCTGGGTCGGGATGCTGTATCTTTTCAGCTTCCTTTTGGGAGGCCTGCCGCTGCTGTGGCTCTGGCCGAGAAGCAGTCTGGCTCCCATGGTTGCGCTTTTCGAGAAGGGCAGGAAAGTCTTTCGCCGTACCCGTCGTTTGCTGAAGGAAGAAGCGGCCATCCACGCTTTGGCTGTGATCGAAGTTTGTGTGTTCATGGGTCTGCTGGCCACCGTGTTCGTTCCGAGAGCGGTTTTGGCGGCGGAGCTTTTCACAACTCCGGCCATGCAATGGATCGCTCGATCCCTCTGGGTGTTCGAGCTGATGGCGGGAACTTTGCTGGTCGCGGTCATGGCGGTGAGTTGGTGTCTTTCGCTAACGCTTCTGTACCACGACATTCGGTACTTACGCGAAGGCGAGCTCCTGCGGGAACACATCCGGGAATTGCGGGAATCGCTGCGCGGGATGGCTTCTCCGTCCGCGTGATGGTCTTCGAGGACACCAGGAGGAGAGAAAACGCACGATGCGGCGCCGTGGAATTGGGATTTGTTTGGCGGTCTTCTTGGTCGCTGCCGCCTGGCCCGGCGAGACGATTGACGCTGCGGAACGAAAGCAGCCGTCTGTCGCTGGACAGACTCCCGCTTCGGTGGAACTGGGGCAGACAGCCGAGGCGTCCGTCGCTGGCGGCGAGCAGCCCTTGCGGGGCCCAGCCGTCCGTGAGGCGGCTGTTCGAAAGGCCCTGAGAGAAGCTTACGCCGGTCCGGAATTCTGGTGGAAAAGAACAACGAAAGTCTCCGATCCGGACCTTCCTTGGATGGTTCGGGCGATTCGTGCGGTTGGGCGGTGGTTGGCCGCGGCACTGGACGCCGCCCTGGATGCTCTTCGGTGGATTCTGGAACACCTCGTCGGTTGGCTTTGGACAGCGGAATCGACGGACAACCCGGCTTCGTTGACGGAATGGGCAACGTGGGGATTGGTCATTGGCGTGGCAACTTTGGCGGCCGTGTGGTTCGTGCGAAAGGCTGCGCCGCTGCTTCGGCGGTGGTTGGCAGACGGCGCGCACTCGGCACAGACGACCGCCGCGAGAGTAGCAGAATCGCTGCCGATGCCCGATCGGCTACTCGCGCAGGCCCGCGAACAGATGGCACGGGGCTTGTTCCGCGAGGCGGTCCGTTACGCTTTTTTGGCGTTGCTGGCGGAGTTTCAGGACCGAGGCTGGCTGCGATACGATCCGTCCCGAACCAACCGCGAGTATTTCCGGGAGCTGCGGCTGCGTCCGGCCGCGGCGGATCAGTTTCGAATCCTCGCCGCCGAGTTCGAACGGGCGTGGTACGGAGGCCGTACCGTTGAGCGCGATCGAGCGGGGAAGGTGCTTGCGTCGTGCGAGCGTCTTCTGAGTGAGGGAGCATGGGAGGCATCGGAATCGTGAACCGCGGCAGACGCGTCTGGACCGTGCTACTGATCTTCGTCGCTCTCTTAGCCGTGACGTACTACGCTGGGCGCAAGCTGAGCGCCGTGTATCGAACTCCGCTCACTGCGTGCATTGAAGACTCGGGCACGGGCGGAGGGGCTGCTCTGACGCGATTCGCCGAACTTATGGGGTAC
>JAADHY010000651.1 GCA_013151585.1 Planctomycetota bacterium | reverse complement strand
CCACGCTACTAACGTCGAACAGCCGCGAGGCTCTGGCACGGGAAGCCGATTCGACACTCGCCCTGGGGGGCTTCAAGGATGATCGCGCTCCGGGGCTTTTTTGCTATCCGCTGGACGGATTGTCCGCAATTCTCTCTCTCCGATCAATACCAAGGACGATGCCATGGCACGAGGGATTGTGCCGGTCTTAACCGTCTTTTTCTGCGCGGTCCTCGCCGCGGCCGGCTGCACGATTCCGCCGGGCGCGAATGTGCAAACCTCGGGGGTGGGACTGCGCGCCGAGCCGCTCGGCAGCGCTCCGCAGGCGCCGAAACTGGCCATCGGTTCGTTCAGTAGTTCCTATTCGCTGCCGGCCCCGGTCGATGCCGGACCGACGCTGAACCGGGTCGGGGTGCAGGTAAGGGGGCTGTCGATCGACCATACGGCGACGATCGCTCAGGGACCGATCGGCGAGCAAATTCAAGCGGCCGGGCCGCACCTGACTGAGGCTCTGCAGGCTTTGCACGGGGATCGGGCTGGAGCGGCAGAGTCCGAAGCGGAAACGAGGTTGGGGTGGCCGGCGGTCGACGAGGGATTTCGGCCGCGGACAGCGGACGACGAGCGCTTCGAGAGTCCGAGGGAGATGCCATGAGCGAGCTGGCGCGCGTGGGGTTCCTGCAGCCGCTGAGCGTCGAATATGTGGGCGAGCGCCGCTGGCGCGTAGTCCGACCCCTGCGATTTCGGCTGCCCGACGGCGCGGACGTGGAGGTCCCGGCCGGCTTCGAGACCGACCTGGCGTCGATCCCGCGTATCGCCTGGACCGTGGTCGCACCATGGGACGTGGCCCCGGCCGCGGTCGTTCACGATTACTTGTACGCGAGGATCCGCGAAACTCGGCAACTGAGCTTCACTCAACGCTGGTCGCTGAAACTATACGCTGACGGGGTGATGTACCTCGGGATGGCGTTCTGTTCGCCGCCGGTCGCCCGTTGGCGTCGCGTGTTGGTGTATCTGGCCGTGCTCGCGTTCGGTTACCGGGCGATGCTGCCGCGAGAAAATGGGGGTGGGGTGTCTGAAAAACCGGGGGGGAGGGGTGATGCGTGATGAGTCCATAGCGGCGTACATTGTTGGGCTAGCTCTGGGTGCAACGGCCACTGTGTCAATCGGACTGTGGGCGCAGTGGCCGGCAAAAGAGACGACGACCAGCGATTTTCCGCCGCTGGTCGTCGAGCAAGTGTGTCCGGATGCCGTGGCGCTGCCGCTCGTGCCGATCCCAGACGGAATAGGAGACAGCGACGCCCGCTGAAGCGGCCGATCAGAATCAGGCACACGCAATGGGATTAAGACTGATCGGATCGTGCCGCTCCCCCGTGGCGTTGCAGGGAAATGCGCGACTACCAGTGGCGTGCGTGTCGGCTGATAGAAGCCGTGGTGGGTTGCAGCCCGTTGGCTGCGGACGCGTTGGCCGACATGCTGACTGAGGAGGAATTGCACCGCGTCGCTGATTCGACCAGCGACGCGGAAGTGGAGGCGATATTGCGCCAGGCGACGGATCGCCGGCGAAAAGAGTTCTCTGAGCGGCTGAAGAAGTTCTATCAGGAGACCACGGATGGCGACAAACGGTGAGCGGAAGGCCAAGGTACGGGCAATCGCCTTGGCCGCATTGTTTTATTGGGCCCGGCGCGAACAGGATCGCGATTCGCTGGACGCCGGATCGGAAACGCCGGTCGAATTGACGATCACGGGCAAGGTGGGACGGAGCTCGTTTGCGGAGCAGGTCAAGGGCCGGCTCCAAGTTGGGCATGACTCGACGGTCGCGAGTTCGCGTGGGCCGGATGATGACCATTTGCTGGCGCTCGTGCTCGCGAACCTGTCGAAGAAAGCGGTAAATAAGCTGACAGAAGAACTCCCCGCACAATTCAGTGCACTGGGCGAATTACCGCCGGTGGATTCAGCTCTATTGTCGAAGGCGCAGCGGCTGCGCGAGAGACTGCGGACGCGGACGTCGACGCTCCGACGAGGGTCAGTCCGGCTGGAAATCGAACAGCCGGTCAGCGTCTGAGATCGCGGGTCCTCCGGGGGAGGGGCCCCCGGCGCGCAGTTTGGAGATGGCGTTTTTTTTGTTGATTTAGTGGTTTTTCGGCCCCTTCCTTCCCTTCCCCATGGCGCGTATTGCTCGGTCGCGCAAAGAAGCGGCGTCCGCTCTCGGGATCACCGTCCGAACGCTCAACAATTGGACCAAGGAAGCGTGGTGGCCCAAAGACGCTTGTGAGATCGATGCGCGAGGACGGCGGATCGCGTGGAACATCGACGTTATCTCGGCGGCCCGTGACGCATATGGAGCAAAGGGATCGGACGCAGCCGAGGATGCGCGGAGATTGCGTCTCGCGATTCAGGCTGAGGAGCTGCGTCAGAAGAGACTCGATACCGAGCTCCGTCGGCTGAAGCTAGCGACGGAGCAGGGACGTTTGATTCCACGGCAGAGCGAAGAACTATTTGCGTCGACCGTACTGACATCATTGAGTGATTGGGCTGACCAGCTCCCTGCGATCATCGCCGCGATTGTGCCCGCCAGGCACAGGGCGAAAGTACGCGATCGATTGCGTCGCGAATTGGAGGCGCGGCGGCATAAGCTGCGAGCGGAGCTGGAAGCGCATGCGAGAGAACTCGACCGTAAGGTCGCGCAGGTCGCGGAATGATCACGCACTGTTTTGCCGGTGAGGTCTACGACTGCGTACTGCCTCGCCCGGAAGTTCGGACGGCCGACTGGGCTGCAGAGCACATCAAGATGCCGCAGGACTCGAAGATTAGCGGCAATTTACGCCTTGATCTGTTCCCGCACTGGACCGAACCGTTTGATTGCTTCGACGATCCGGAGATTCACACGATCAGCGTAATGGGATCTGCTCAAATTGGGAAAACCGTTTTCTCGCAAGTCTGCCTAGCGAAGATCGCGGCCACGAATCCGCATCCGATGGCCTTTGCAGACGCGGATGAACGGTCGACCCGGCGCGTCATCGCGCGCACTTGGCGGTTATTCGAGCGATGCGATGAACTCTGTCGGCTTTGTCCTCCCCGGCATTCACAATCCAGCGACAAGATCGAGCTGCCGACCTGCGTCATCCATGGAGCCTGGGCGGGGTCGCCGGCATCGGCAGCCGACTATGGCGCGTTTGTGGTCGTGCTGAACGAAACGGACAAGATGAAGCCGCGGAGCACGGATAGCGAGGCGGACTTTCGGTATCTGATGGGAGAGCGATCCAAAGGGTTCGTCGGCGCCAAAGTCATCGAGATTTCAACGCCGACAATTCTGGGCCAGTCGTACATTGAGGCACGCGTCCGGCAGGGGGACAATCGCCGGCGCCTAGTACCTTGTCCGCACTGCAATCACTTCCAGGAACTGCGGACCGGCAACGGCGAAGAACCGGGCGGCGTCAAGTTTCGCAAGCTGCGAGATGGCTCGCTTGATCCCAATCTGGCCCGCGAGACCGCGTATTACGAATGCGAAAAGTGCCGCCGTAAGATTGAAGAGCATCACCGGTACGAGATGTTGAACGCCGGCGTGTGGGTACCGGAGGGAATGCGCGTCGACAAACGCGGTCGCCTGCGCGGCAAGCCGAAGCGGCGCGGCGGTCATGCCTCGTTTGGTGGCCTATCGACTCTGCACTCCCTCCTGCCGGGGATTACCATCGGCGTGTACGCGGAAGAGTACGTCCGGTGTCTGACGGCCCCCGGCCACGAGCGTATCCAGCGGCTTCGCAATTTCCGGAACTCCTGGGAAGGACTGCCATGGGACCCGGCGCCGTCAAAGGTGGAGCCGCACGAGTTGGCCGATCGGATCGGCTCGGACGTTCCGATGCGCCTCTGTCCGGAGTGGTCGCTGTTCATCGTGATCAGCGCCGACGTAGGCAGCATGGGTGACGAACTGATCTTTTGGTGGCTGGCGACTACGTGGGGGCCGTCGGCGCGTGCGCACGTTCTGGATCGCGGCGTTTCGTGGTCGATGGATGACTTCCTGGCTTTCGTACGGGCGGCCGAATACCCGCACGCTGATGGCGGACGCCCGCTGCGCCCGGTTCTGGTCGGCATCGACGCGGGCGCCGGCGATCATGCCAACAAGGTCTACGAGCTCTGCCGCTCGGTGCCTCACTTCTGGCCGCTCAAGGGGTCGAGCCGCTCCGGCTTCCCGGAATGGTTCCGGCTGATCTACCAAGTGCAGGGGGAGGACCCGCGTGTTGTCGCGAGGAAGCGCAAGCACGGTGCGGGCGATCTGATCGAGGTGAACACGGAGCGGACCGAAGTCTGGCGGGAAAACATTGTGCAGGGTCTGATCAAGGAAACGGATCCGGGACGGCTCACGATCGCCGCCGAGCTGGCGGACGACTGGGAGTTTCTGGAGCATCTCTTGGCTGACTACCGGGACGAAAACGGCCGATGGGAACGTCGCGGCCCGAATGAATATGGCGATGCGCTTCGCTACG